>JACRDN010000022.1 GCA_016218575.1 Elusimicrobiota bacterium | reverse complement strand
TCCCTGGGTGACCACCTCTTTGCTATTCTTCATTTGAGCGTAACCTCCTTGGTGGGCCAGTTCAAGCTGGCCTCTTTTGATTTCCTCAACCAAAGGTTACGCTTTTTGCTTTTTCTCCATCAAACGGGACGCGGCCGACCGGGGTGTTGTTGATGGTCGTGACGTTGTTGATCGTGGTCTGGGTGTTGTCCACGGTGTACACGTTGTGGTGCCCCAGTTGGACCATTTGCGCGACCGGGGGTTGGGGCCGGCTCGCCTCGGGAGGCGCGGGCCGGGCCTCGTCGAAGCGGGCGCTCTCTTGCGCCGCGGCTTGCTCCGGAGGAGCGCTCGGCGCGGGCGGAGGAGGCGTAAATTGAGCTTGGGTCCGGGAGGCTAGTTCAGCCACGCGCTCCAGAGCTCTATGCTTCGGGGGAGCTTGAGGAGAAGCGGGCGCCTCGGGCTTGGCCGGCGAAGAGGCCGCTCTGGGAACCAGCGTTTCCAGGATAGGCCGGAAGCCGGTATTTTGAGACACCGGCTTGACGGCCCGCGCCTGCGTCGCGCAGAGAAGCAAGACCGCTAACCGCGGGGCATTCCTCATGAATGTATATTTTCTGAAATTCGCGCCGGTTAGAGAATAGGCCCAAAGGGCAGAAATAGCCCGGGCCCAAAGGCCCGGCGCTTGCGCGGGCCGGGCGCTTGAGCTAAACTATAAAAGCGCCATGTCCCTTCATTCGAAGAAATTCGTCTGCATTCACGGCCATTTCTACCAGCCGCCGCGCGAGAATCCCTGGACCGGGCTGGTCGAGCGCCAGTCCTCGGCCGGCGAGGACCACGACTGGAACGCCCGCATCGCCCGGGAGTGCTATATCCCCAACGGACGGGCGAGAATGTCGGATTCCGGGCGGGAAGTCCTTCACGAAGTCAATAATTACTCATCCCTCAGCTTCAATTTCGGCCCGACCTTGCTCTCCTGGCTGGAGAAGGCCTTCCCCGAAGCCTACCAGAAAATCCTGGAGGCCGACCGCGAAAGCGCCAAGAGGCTCGAGGGCCACGGAAACGCCATAGCCCAGGCCTACAATCACGCGATCCTTCCCCTTTGCAATGAAGAGGACCGTCTGACCCAGGTTCTTTGGGGCCTGGCGGATTTCGAGCATCATTTCGGGCGCAAGGCCGAGGCCCTGTGGCTTCCCGAGACCGCCTGCGACGACGAGGTCCTGCGCCTGCTCATAGACTGCGGGATGAAATATGCGATTCTTTCCCCCTTCCAGGCCCAGCGCGCGCGGCACGCCGATGGGCCGTGGGAGGACGTTTCATCGGGAGGGATCGACGCCCGCCATCCCTACCGCTGGTTCGACCCGGCCGATCGGGGCCGCCATATCGACATATTTTTCTATCATGGGGCCCTCTCCCAGGGCGTGGCCTTCGAGAAGCTCATGGCCGACGCCGCGCACTGCGCCAAGAAAGTCGCGGAGGTCTTCGACCCCCATCCCCACGCCGACCAGCTCGTGACCCTATGCACCGACGGGGAGACCTACGGTCACCATGAAAAGTTCGCGGAAATGGGCTTGGCTCACCTGTTCAAGAGGGAGCTGTCGGCCCACGGCTTGACGGCGGTCAATTTTGGGTATTTCCTGGCCGCGCACCACCCGCGCTGGGAGGCGGAGATCAAGAAGGGGCCGCAGAGGCTGGGGACGGCGTGGAGCTGCTCCCACGGCCTGGGGCGTTGGATGGAGGACTGCGGCTGCGGGGCCCAGCCCGGGCAGGCTCAGAAGTGGCGCGCCCCCCTGCGCGAGTCCCTTGACTGGCTTGGGGACCGCCTCGCCGGCCTCTACCAGGCTGAGGCGGAGGTCATTTTCCAAGATCCCTGGCAGGCCAGGAATGATTACATCGAGGTCCTGCTGGAGAAGTCCTCCTTCGAGGACTTCCTCAAGCCTCGCCTGAAAGGCCTATTTTCGTTCTCGAATGAGCGCAAGCGCCGCGCGAGACTACTGCTCGAGATGCAGCGCCAGGCGCTTCTCATGTACACGAGCTGCGGCTGGTTTTTTTCGGACATCGCGGGCCTAGAAGCGGTGCAAAACCTCAAGTACGCCCACCGCGCCATGGAGCTGGCCCGGGAGCTCAGCCGGGAGAACTGCGATTGGGAGCCGGAGTTCCTGGAGAGGCTCAAGGAGGCGCCGAGCAACGATCCCGAGCTCAAAAACGGCGCCGAGGTCTACCGCAGGTTGGTTGTCCCCGCGGCCTCCGCGGGAATGGGAATGGAGCGCATCTCGCCGCGCAGGTAGTGCAGAAGGGCGGGGGCCAGGATGACCCCCGGCAGCCCCATCACGGCCTCCCCCACCAAAATTCCCAGCAAGGTCTGCCACATGGGAGTCTTCAAGCTCGAGCCGATGATGCGGCTGTTCAAGATGTATTCGCCCTTGTGGATCAAGACTAGGAAAACCAAGGCGAAGGCGGCGTGCCTGGGCGAGACCGTGAGGGCCGTTCCCACGATGATGGCGTTGCTGATGATGTTCCCGATGATGGGGATCGCCCCGAAAATGAAGGTCGAGAGCACCAGGAATAGGGCGTAGGGCATGTTGAGGACGAGGAGGAAGATCGCGGTGAGGCTTGTGTTGATGAGGGAGATCAGGATCTGAGCCCCGAAAAGCTTCTCGAAGCTCAGCATGAAGAGGCGGATGCGCTCGTTGAATTCGCGGCGGAGTTCGTCGAAGAGATTCGGTTTGTAGTCGGGGCCAGAGTCGCCGCTCATGAAGTACAGGATCGCGACCATGGTTCCCACCAGGACCTGGAAGAAACCCTTGGTGAGCAGGCTCGAGGTTTGTGTGATCGCCCTGGCGTTCTCCTTGACCCCGGTCAGGATTGCCGCCCGGAATTCGTCCAGATTCTCGAAGGGCAGGTCGAGGCCGTAGCGCGTCGAGAGCTCGCCCACGCGCGGGACAAGGGAGGCCATGATATCGGGAGTCCGGGTCATTGCGAGCTTCCAGAAAAACCAGAACAGCCAGCTGATCCCGGTGGCGGTCACGAGGAATATGAAGAGGGAAATCCAGCGTTTGACGAGCTTGGGCAGGCGCACCGTGATCCTTCGGTGGGTGAGGTCCAGGATCATGTAGGAGAAAAGCCCCGCCAGCAAGGCCGTGCCCAGGCGGAAATAGACCGTGAGCGGGATGAGGAGGCTAAAGAGAACGTATGACAGCTTCTTGGCTTGGTTCATGGTGTTCGGTGTGAACTCGGTGACAGTTACTTAATTCCGAAAAATTAAGTAACTGTCACCGAATTCACATTATACAGTATACTGTCATCAAATGTTAAAAACAAAACAGCCTTTGAACTACGGGAACATCGCGTTCTTGACGTTGACGCCCCTAGTGGCGCTCTTGGGCACGTCTTGGTACGTTTGCCACCACGGTATCACCAAGCTCGAGCTGGCCAATTTTTTCGTCATGTACCTCCTGACCGGCGTGGCCGTGACCGGGGGCTACCATAGGTATTACGCTCACAAATCCTATGAGTGCAGCAGGCTTTTGCAGCTCTTCTACCTGGTTTTTGGCGCGGCCGCGGCCGAGAATTCCGTGCTCAACTGGGCCTCGGATCACCGCATCCACCATCGCTTCGTGGACAAAAAAGAGGATCCGTACAACATCTTGAGGGGCGGCTTCTACGCCCATATGGGCTGGATCTTCTACAAGGACACCCGCCGGTTGCACGACAAGTACCGCAACGTGCCCGATCTGCTCAAGGATCCCCTCGTGCTCTGGCAGGACCGCTGGTATCTTTTCCTCGTGGTGGCCGCGACCTTTGCCTTGCCCACCTATATCGGTCTGGTGCAGGGCCGGCCCGTGGGCGGGCTCCTCTGGGGAGGCTTTTTGCGCGTGGTGGTGGTGCACCATATGACCTTCTTCATCAACTCCCTGGCCCATCTCTGCGGGAGCAGGCCCTATGCCGTCACCAACTCTGCCCGGGACAATTGGTGGCTGGGCCCCCTCACCTTCGGGGAGGGCTACCACAACTTCCACCACAAGTTCCAGGCCGACTACCGCAACGGCATCCGCTGGTACCAGTTCGACCTTACCAAGTGGTGGCTCCATGCCATGCGCGTACTGGGCCAGGTGCGACGCCTAAAGCGCACCCCCGAGTCCCTGATTTTGAAGGCCCGGCTCGAGGTGCAGGTGCGTCACGTGGAGGCGCGCCTGGCCGCCGTGGGCGCATCGGGGAAGATGTGGGGCAGGATACAGCCCCGCCTGCGTTCGGGACGGGAGCGTCTGGAGCTCGCGATGGCTCGCTATCACCAGGCCAAGCTCGACTACCGGCGGCAAAAGCACCAGTGGTCCGAGGACATGCGCCGCCAATGGGAGGCCAATCTCGGGTATTGCAGGGCCGAGCTGCAGGAGGCCCGCCGGCGCTGGGCCGGGATGATCCGCGCCATGAACCGCATCTCCCATCCCAGCGCCGAACTGTTTTAACGGGCTCTAAGGGCCCTTCTTCTACACGAACAGCGCCAGGAACGCGCTGATCCGCCGGGAGACGCGCACCAAGAGGCCCGAGTATTGGACGGGTTCGGGGTAAGGCGTGATCTTGCGCCCCATGTCCTCGGGGACGATGGGGATGGTGAAGTAGAAGCTCGCCCCCCCCGCCCCGGGCCAGCTCTCGGCCCAAATCTGGCCGCCGTGCAGCTCTACCATGCGCTTGGAGAGCGCCAGGCCGAGGCCCGTTCCCCCGGCGGCGCTTGGAGTCCCCGGGACCTGGGTGAAGGCCTCGAAAATGCTCTTCAGATTCTGGGCCGGAATGCCGGGTCCCGCGTCCTTGACCCGGAAAACCACGGTGCCTTCGTGCTCGAATTCCCCCTTCTTGGCCGAGACGGCGACCCGGCCGCGCGGCGAGGTGAACTTGATCCCGTTGGAGATGAGATTGGTCAGTATCTGGACCACCCGCCGAGGTTCCGCCGAAACGCGGGGAAGGGGCTCCCCCCCCTCCTCCTTTAAAAGCTTGACTCCCCGCGCGGTGGCCATGGACTGCAGGCTGGCCGCCGTCTCGGAAAGAAGGGCGCGGGCGTCGCAGGGCCGTTTCTCGAGCGCCATCTTTCCGGCGGCGATCTTGGAGTAGTCGAGGATGTCGTTGACCAGGCTCTCGAGGCGGGCCGTGTTTCGAATCGCCAAGGATAAAATCTGCTTTTCCTCCCCCTGGAGGCGCTCCGCCACCTGCTCTAGGAGTATCTCGAGGCCCAGGCGGATCGCGGTCACTGGGGCCCGGAGCTCGTGGGTGAGGTAGGAAGCCGGCATGGACTGGGGCATAGCCTGGGCCTGGAGTTGGGGCTCGGTCTTGGGGAGGGCCAGGTCTTCCCAGAGCGGCTTGGTCGGGGATGTCATAGCCCCATTATCGGCAAAAAGTGTTACAAGGCGATTACGGGGCCGTTAATTATTTGTTACAATCGGGTCGTCGGCTCTCGACGGGGATGGAACTTTTTCGGGGGGTCCGTCGTATAGTAGGTAGGAAACGCCATGCTTGAGCGCCTGATCGAGCAGTACTCGCCCCGGGGCTACCAGTTCGCCTACCATCTCTGCGGCAACGACGACGAGGCCAGAGAGCTCCTCCAGGAGTCGTTCTTCAAAGTCCTGCGCGGCTGGGGGAGCTACCGCGACGGCCAGCCCCTCGAGAATTGGTTCCTCACCATACTGCGCCATGTCTACTACGACAAGATCAAGAGGTTCGACTCGCGCCATTCGGTCTCCATGGACGCTCCCCTTTCCGGCTACGGCGCCGAGGAGGGCCTGCGCCTTTCCGAGACTTTGTGCGACGCGGCCGAGGGCGACGTCTTGGAGAGCCTGGAGCGCCAGGAATTGAGGGAGCAGGTCCTGGCGGCCATGGAGTCTTTGTCCCTTGAGCAAAAAGCCGTGCTCACCTTGAGCGACATTCAGGGCTTGAGCTACGACCAGATTTCGGAGGTGCTGGATTGCCCGGCCGGTACGGTGCGCTCCCGCCTCTGCCGGGCGCGCAAGGCCTTCAAAAGGCGGATCATGGAAGAGATCGGAGAGGTTGCGGCCGTAAAAAGGGAGGACATGCATGGAAAGTGAGCACGACCCCGGCTTGGAGGCATTCACCAAGAAGGCCTTGAGCTTCTTGCCGACGCCGGAGATGCCCGAGGATTTGCACCGGGAGTTGTTGGCCGCGGCGCGCTCGGAGCGGACGCGGCCGGAGCGCGGACTTTTCGCCCTTTGGCGCCGGAGCCTTGCGGTTCGCGGCGGAGCGGCGGCCTTGGCCTGCGCCGCCGCGGTCCTGGGAGCTGGATTCTATTACCTCGAGGCCCCGGTCGAGGTTCCCGTGGACGCCCTTTTGAAGGCGCACGGGGAGTACGCCCGCGCCTTGGTCAAATGAGAACGCTCGCGGGAGTTTTAGCGATTTGCATGGCCTTGAGCCCGGCCTTGGCCCTGGCCGAGCCCGCGCCAAGGGCGCCTGCCCCGAGCGCGGACGCGCTCCAGGCCGCTCGAGAGCAAAGCGGCCTGGATGCCCGAACTCCCCGCTGGCTTCCTCCGGGCTACGGCTTCGAGGGCTTCGCGGTTCTGCCTCAGGGGCGCAAAAAAGTCGTTCATTGGCGCTACTCCGACGGGACCCGCGCCCTCTCTTTGTTCCAGGGACCGGCCCGGGTGCGTTGGCAATTCGGAGCCCGGCCCGCGCAGAGGACCAAGCTCGGCCGGGGCTGGGCCTTGTGGGTCTCGACCCCGGAGGGTGTCATGCTCTCATGGTCCCTTCCCAAGGCCCGGTTTTTCCTGATCGGGAGCCCGCCTTTGGAGACCCTCAAGAAGGTGGCCCTCTCTATCGAGTGAGCCATGATGTCCCTCAAGGACCTGCACCCGGTGGAGCGGCCTCGGGAGAGGCTTGAGCGCTTGAACCCCGAGGCCTTGGCGGAGCCCGAGCTTTTGGCCCTCGTCCTGCGCACGGGCTACGGCGGCCACGGAGTGCTCGAGCTCGCCCAGTCCCTGCTCAAAGCCTACCCGCAAGGCCTGGCCCAGGCCGGCTACCAGAGCCTTAAGAGGTTCAAGGGGGTGGGCCCGAGCCGGGCCGCGAGCCTGGTCGCGGGCCTCGAGCTCGGGCGCAGGCAGGCTCGGGGCAGCCCCCAGGACACGCGCCCGGTTCTCGACACCCCTGCCGGGGTCCTGGCTCAGGTGCCGAGCTTCGTCAAATCCGCGAGAAAGGAGCACTTCCTCGCGTTCTATCTCAACGCCAGGCACCAGCTCCTCCACAGCGAGATCGTCTCCGTTGGGACGTTGTCCGCGAGCCTCGTCCATCCCCGTGAAATCTTCGCCCCGGCCGTGGCCCATGCGGCCGCGGCCTTGATCGTGGTCCACAACCATCCCTCCGGGGACTGTTCCCCCTCCTTAGAGGACAAGGACGCCACCAGGCGCCTGGCGCGCTGCGGGGAGCTGATGGGCATTCCCCTCCTCGACCACCTCGTCGTCTCGGGCTCGGGCTGCTTTAGCTTCCGCGACAATGGGGACCTGAAGGCCGCCTAGCAGCCGATCCATCGCTGCAGGCTAGCAGTCGATCTCGATGGCCTGCGCTGAGATCGCCAGTCGGCTACCTGGCTCGCTCCAGAATTCGCATCGCTCGATCAAGTTCCGCCTCGCACTCTGCGTCCCTGCAGGGCGCGATCAGTGGCACCCTCTCTCTGTAGCGTAGGTATTCATCGCCGAAGGCCAGCCTGAGGGCTGCCTCTTCAAGAGCGATTCGCTGCATGAGCACGATCGAAACGACTCCGAAGGCAAGGAGCATCGTCGGGCTGCAGAGAACCATGGTGGTTCCGAGCCAATTCATCAAGAATCCAAGCGCCATCGGATGGCGACAGATTCTATAGGGACCACCCGAAATCAAGACTCTATTCCTAGGAGCTAGACACACCGAGAATCCCCCCCCGAGGCTCTTCTTGGCCCACCAGCATAAACCTTGTCCTAAGGTCATGATCAGAATTCCCAACGGCGCGATCGACCAAGCCCACCAAGCTGGGACGTGGGGGCTCGGGAACACGTTCTGGGCTGAAAGACCCGTGAAAATAGCGTAAGAGAGGCTCGCCGCAAAGGAGCGGCGAGCACCAGCATCGTTGCGCGATTCTCGGTCTAGGCGGATCCAGGTCGCCAACGTGCCGAGAAGTCCGACAACGCTCCAAACGGTGAGAACAATTTTTAGGGTATCCATGAACCGACTCTATGACTTGCGAGTCAGGCTGTCTTGGCGTTTTTTGACTTTGTTTGGATTGTCCGTGGAGTGAAGCCGATCGTCCTTCTGAACTGTTTGTGGAATCTCGACAGGTCGTTGAATCCTGCCTCGAACGCGGTTTCAGTGATTGCCTTTTGTTCGGCTAGATGGCGGAAGGACTCAGTGATACGGAGCCAATTCCGGAATTGAACGGGCGGTTTCCCCCAGTCACGTCGGAACAGGCGGGAAAGCATTGCGGCGGAGGTCCCAAGCTCCTCTGACAGTCCCGAAAGCGATCGGGGCTCGTGAAATGTCGATTCCAGACGATCCTTCAGCTCCTTGGACAAAGGGTGAGGCTTGCTGCAGCGGCTAATGTTCACCGGCTCTTTCATATGCCTCAAGATTCTGCTCACGTCAGTCCTGGAGCGCACCGGGCCAAATGTCGTCAGCGGGAACGCCACCGGCGCCTTAGGCATCGCGTCCGGAGTTTGAGCCCGCGAAAAGGCCGCCGAGTTGAGGGTCTTGGCTCCCCGGAGCACAGCGGAGACGACGGAGCGCGGGGGGAGGACCATCACGAATGAACGGCCGGGCGCTTCGACAAGCTGATTGTCCACGAGGAAGCTCACCCTGCCGGCTAAGACCCGTATATAGCCTACTACCCAATAAGGGCCTGTCGCATCGTAGCCCGCGTCGCGACCCCGCACCTGGATCGATTGATCCATCCGATAGAGGTCTTCGCCGATACGAAAGCATGTTCGATCCGCCATCAGACCGTTCGCAGCCATGTTGTTAGCGTAGCATTTTGCCCTCCTCGAGGGCCCGGAGCTGTTTGTCGCGACGAAACTGCTCGACGGCGTTATGGTAAAATACCGCCCGGTAACGCCACATGCCCAAGATTAAATTGCCGCGGCCGCTGTCCCATTCCTCCCTCACGATGTACGGCGAATGTCCGCAGAAATACAAGTTCAAGTACATAGACAACATCCCGGAGAAGCCCCGGCACTTCTTTTCCTTCGGCTCGAGCGTGCACCAGGCCCTGGAGTTCTTCTACGGGGTAAAGACCCTTCCTCCCCCGAGCCTGGAGGAGCTGCTCGCCTATTACAAGGAGCATTGGCTCTCGGCCGGCTACCGGGATCAGGTCCAGGAGTCCGAGTATTTCGATGACGGCAAGCAGATACTCACCCAGTTCTACAACAAGCACGTCCGGGACTTTAAGCTTCCCTTTTTCGTGGAGTACCAGTTCAACCTGGAGGTGTCGGGCGTTCCTGTCACCGGCAAGGTGGACCGCATAGATAAACTGGCCGACGGTAGCCTCTCCATCCTAGACTACAAGACGGGCAAGGCCCTAGCCAAGGACAGGGTTCAGGCGGACGCCCAGCTCACCATGTACCAGATGGCCTGCGAGGCGCTCCTGGGCCTGCCCGTGGCGCGCCTGGTCTTCTACCATCTGCCCACCCTCAAGGAGCAGTCGGTGGAGCGACACCAGGAGGGCTTGGTGGCCGCCCTGAGGGAGCGCATCGTCTCCGCCGCAGAAGCCATATCGGAAGGCGCATTCACGCCCAAGCCGGAGGAAAAGAAGTGCTATTGGTGCGACTATAAGCCGCTTTGCCCGATTTTCAAACACCAGTTTCCCGGAACGGAGCCGGCTTTGCCCCGGGGACGGCCGGCCTCGGAGGAGAGTCTTGGAAGTCTTATCGATCGGTATGGAGAGCTCTCCCAAAAAAGCGCGGAATTGGAAGAAGAGAGAGCTCGACTGCAAGAGAAGATCATAGCCCTTCTCGAAGAGAAGGGCTATGTTCGAGCCTTCGGCCAGCGATACCAGCTGTCCTCCACATCGAATGCGAGGTGGAGTTTTTCGGACAAGAAGAAGGTCCTCGAGCTCATCAAGAAGGCAGGGCTCTACGAGCGGATCTTGGCGCCCTCGGCCCCCAAGGTGGAGCAGCTGATGTCCGACCCCGAGCTCGACTTGAACCTCAAGGCACAGCTCGAAGAGCTGGGCGAGAAGACCGAGGCCTGGGAAATCAAGGTTCAGCCCCTTTGAGCCGCCAGAAGAGCCCCCTTGTCATCGCTTTGGACCAGGGCTCCTCCAGTTCCCGTGCCTTGGCGGTTGACGAGCGCGGCGGGGTCGCGGCCCAGGCCCAGGTTCCCCTCAAGATCCGCTATCCCCGCCCGGGCTGGGCCGAGCACGAGGCCGGGGGCATCGCGGCAAGCCAAGAGAAAGCCTTGGACGCGGTCCTGGCCCAAATCCCCTCCTCTCGAGAGATTATAGGCTTGGGCTTGGCCTGTCAACGCTCGACCATCATTCTCTGGGACCGGGAGACGGGAAAGGCCTTGGCGCGGGCCCCGAGCTGGCAGGACGGCAGGGCCGCGCCGCTTGTGGAGAGCTTGGGCCGGCATCAAGAAGAGGTTCATGAACGGACCGGGCTTTACCTCACCCCTTACTACTCCGCCCCCAAGATACGCTGGCTCCTGGACCATACCCCGGCCGCGCGCAAGGCCCTTGATGCCGGCCGCCTCATGGCGGGGCCCGTGGGAAGCTATCTTATCTGGCGCTGGACCGGGGGCGAGGTTTTCGCGGCCGACCCCACCTTGGCCCAGCGCACCTTGCTCATGAATCTCTCAAGCATGGATTGGGACGGCTTCATGCTGGATATCTTCAAGATCCCGCGGGCGGTCATGCCGGAAATCCGCCCATCGGCCGGCAGCTGGGGGTTCATGACGCGCCGGGGGCGGCGCCTGGCCATCCTCGCCTGCGCGGGAGACCAGCAGGCCGCGGCCTTGGGCTTGGGGGCGCGGGCTCCCGGGTCGTTTCTCGCCAACTACGGGACCGGGGCTTTTTTACTTTACAACACGGGTGCGAGTTTCCGGCGCCTGCCCGGGCTTTTGACCTCGGTCGGCGCGGGTGCTGCGGGTGAGGCTCCTTATTTTTTCCAGGAAGGCACGGTGCACGCGGCCGGGGCCTGCCTCGATTGGCTGGCGGGGCTTGGGCTTCTCAGGGACGTAAGCTCCGCGGACAGGCTTTGCCGGGAGTCCAAGGAGAGGGTTTGGGCCCTTCCCGCCATCGGAGGCCTCGGGGCGCCGCGCTGGGATTACAAGACTCAAAGCGCCTTCGCGGGGCTCACATCGCGCACGCGCGGCCCGGATTTGGTCCGGGCCGCGGTGGAGTCGGTGGCCTTCCTCGTTTGCGACATCGCCTCGGTCGTAAGAAGGGGAGGATTCAGACTGGGGCCCCTGCGGACCTCCGGCGGGCTCTCCCGGATTTCGCACCTCATGCAGGCCCAAGCCGACCTCTTGGGCCTGCCCGTGGAGCGATTGGGCCAAAGCGAGGCCACGGCCTTGGGGGCCGCCGAGTTGGCCGCGCGCGCGGCCGGCCGCCCTTGGAGGGAGGGCCGGCCTCGGCCGGAAAGGGTTTTCAAGCCGCGCCTGTCGGCGCGCGAGCGCGAGCGCCTGCTCTTAGCTTGGCGGGCCTTCGTCGCGGGCCAGGCGGAGCTTTCGCGCCAGCTCGCCGGGCTTGAGCCCTGAAAAGCTTGAGATTTCGGCGTCGGCCGCGGATAGATCCTGGTCCTGGTTGTAGCCGTTACGAAACCCCACGCAGAACATCCCCGCCTTTTTGGCGGCGCGGACCCCTACGAAGGAGTCCTCGATGGCCACGCAGTCCCGAGGGTCGACGCCCAAAAGGCCGGCCGCTTTGAGGTGGATGCGCGGGGAGGGCTTGCCCTCGCCCTCCACGTCGTCGGCGCTCGTCACGGCCCGGAAATAGCGCGCGAGCTTGAAGCGCTCGAGAACGAGATCGATCCAGGCGCGAGGTGATGACGAGGCTAGCCCCATGGGAATTCCGGCCTCCTCGAGCCTGATGAAGAAGCCGGGCAACCCAGTCTCCAGCCTGGTTCTATTGCGGTAAATGTCCTCGGCGACGGCTCGGCAGAGCTCGGCGAAGCGCCCCGGGCTTTCCATGAGGCCGTATTCCTTGACCAGCCAGCGGTGGAGGTCTTCAACCCCGAAGCCGGTGATCTTGGCCAAGTCCTCGGAGCGCCAGGCCGGGATGAGCCTCTTCAAGAAAGGCCCCTCCTGTCGGCGCCATTCCCGCTCGCTGTCCACCATGACCCCGTCCATGTCGAAGACGACGGCCTTCATCAGGCGATCTGCTGGAATTTGTAGAGCGTGGCGTAAAGGCCGCCGAGCTCCAAGAGCTCCGAGTGGGTCCCGGACTCCTTGACCTCTCCGTGGTGGATGACCGCGATGCGTTCGGCTTTATGGAGCGTGGAGAGGCGGTGGGCAATGATGAGCACGGTCCGCCCGGGGAATAGCTTCTCCAGGGCCTCCTGGACGCTTCTTTCGCTAGAGGCGTCCAGGTTCGAGGTGGCCTCGTCCAAGATGAGGAGGCTCGGATCCTTGAGCACGGCGCGCGCGATGGCCAGGCGCTGCCTCTGCCCCCCCGAAAGGCGCAAAGCGCGGTCTCCCAGGGGCGTATCCAAGCCCTGGGGCATCTGGGCGATGAATTCCTTGGCGTCGGCCACCTCGAGGGCCCGCTGAATGTCCCCGAGGGCGGCCTCGGGCTTGCCTACGGCCACGTTCCCGGCGACCGTGTCGTTGAAGAGCACGGTCTCCTGGGTCACCAGGCCAATGCGCCGGCGCAGGCTGGAGATGGAGTAGCCTCGGATGTCCTTGCCGTTGATGAGGATACGGCCCTCTTGGGGATCGAAAAGCCTGAGGAGAAGGTGCACCATAGTGGTCTTTCCGGAGCCGCTCGGGCCCGCCACGGCCAGGACCGAGCCCGCGGCGATCTTGAGGCTGACGTTTCTCAAGGCCCAGTTTTCCCTTCCCGGATAGCGGAAGGAGACGTTCTCAAACTCAATGCCAGACTCGATCTTGTCGAGCGAGAGCGGATTGGGGCTTTCCTCGACCGTGGGCTTTTCGTCCAGGATGGCGAATATCCTGTCGCAGGAGGCCAAGGCCATCTGCAAGGTGGCGTTGAGCTGGGCCAGGTTCTTGATGGGGGCGTAGGCCGCGAAGAAGGATCCGAGGAAGGTGAAGAAGGCCCCAGGGGTCAGATGTCCCGCGATGATTTCCTTGCCTCCCTGGTAGACCACGGCCGACATTACCAGGGAGCCTAGGAATTCCATGAGGGGCCCCGAGAGCGCGGTCGCGCGGAAATAGCGCATCATCTGGTGGAAGAAGGAGTCGTTCTCCTCCTTGAACTTGCGGATGGCGCCCTCCTCGTAGTGGAAGGCCTTGACCACGAGTATTCCCTGCAGGCTTTCCTGGAATCGGTGGTAGATCTCCCCCATGATTTCCTGGCTGCGCCGGCTTGCCGAGCGCAGTTTCTTGCCCAAAATCGCCAGGACCGAGCCGGCCAAGGGGATGGCGACGAGGGCTGTGAGCGCGAACTTCCAATGGACGTGGAACATCCATCCGACAAGTACCAGGACTGTCAGGCTGTCGCGGATGAGGTAGAGGGGCGCGAATTGCAGGCCGCTCTGGAGGCTCGTCATGTCGTTGGTGAGCCGGGCCATGATCTCTCCGCTCTTGCTTTTCCAGTAGAAGTCCATGGAGAGCTCGTGGAGGTGCCGGAACAGGTCCTCCCGGATATTCTGCGTGATCTTTTGGCCCAAATAGCTCATGAGGTAGCTTTGGGTGTAGGTGAAGACCATTTTGAGGAAGAAGATGGCGGGGATGAGGGCCGCCACGCCGTAAAGCATGCCCGTCTCTTTCTGGATGAATACGTAGTCTACGGCGGGCTTGAGCACCCAAACCATGGCCAGATTGAGGAGGGCCACGGCGGTCATGACCAGGCAGGCCTGGAAAAAGCGCCCGTAATGGGGCTCCAAATAAGGCTTCAAGCGGCGGAAAGCCTGCATGAAGCCCTATTTTCACATATTGGAGGCTATTTGGCGAGCCCGCCTACGGCCTGATTGACGGCCTTGACGTAGTCTTTGAGGCCGTTTGCGAAGTCCGCCGCCGTCATGGCGTACTCGATGTCGGGCTTGACCCCCAAGTTCTCGATGGGGTTGCCGTCGGCCCGCTCCGCGATGGAGCCGGTCACCGAGAAGCCCTCGATTCCCAGGAGATTGGGGTACTGGACCTGCTGCACGAAGCCCCCCGCCCCGGCCGTCCGGGTCCCCAGGAATTTGGCTCTCTTGTTGTCCTGGAGGATGGCCGGGAAGAAGTCCCCTCCGGAGAAGTCGAGCTCGTTGATGAGGACCAGGATGGGCTTGGTGTAGGGATTCTGCGATGGATTGATTTCGTCCACCCCGTAGAGGTGAGTGGGGGCGGTCGGCCTGCGGCCGCTGTTCCACTCCGAGACGATGAAGCGCGAATATTCGATGATGAAGCGGAAGACCTGGTAGCTCACGGGATAGCCGTTCAAGCTTGGGCCCAGGACCTTGCGCGCGTCCTCGTCATCGGTGATGCGGCCGTCGAGTTGGAGGAATTCCGCGGCTTGGGCCGCGTCGGACTGGGTGATAGCGACGCGGTGGTGCGGGGTCGTCAAGGCTTTGCCCGAGGAGAGGGTGGAGGCCAAAGCGTAAAGGTAGAAGATGCCCCCGCCCGGGTTACTCACCTGGTCTATGACCAAGGCGTCCGTGGTGCGGTCGAACTTGGCCATGAGCTGTCCGAAGTACTTGACGGAGGCGTCCGCGTCCTCGGGCATGTAGGAGGGAATTCTCACATAGCCGATGGAGCGGCCCTCGGGCGAGCGGTAAATGTAGGCGTGGAAGGGCGCTGTGTCGAGGCTCTCCCAGATCTTCTCCCCCAGGTCGGGGACGAAGCTCCTGCGCTTGCCCACGCCGAAGGGATTTCCGGCCTCGAGCATTTGCCGATAGATCGGGGAGAGCATATCGTCGCTGCGGGCCCAGAAGGGCGAGCTCGAGACGAGCTTGCGGGCCGGCTCGAAGAGGACCGATTCCGGGGTGTAGTCCCAGGCCAGCTGGTGGGTGGCGATCTCCCCCGTCTGGCCCCGGCGCACCATGATGGTGACCGCGTCCTTGGGCACGTCCATCCCGGCGGCCGCCATGCGCAAGGTCAGGCGAAGCGCGGCCAAGGTCTTATCGGTGAGCTCCGCGCCCTTGCCCATCGAAGCCTGCAGGGTCTTGACCACGTCCGCGGTTCTGCGCCCGCCGAATTCAACCAACTCGTCCCCCGCTTGGAAGGGGAAAGAGCTTTCCGGGAGCTTGCTGCGGTCTATCCAGACGATGTAGAACCGGCCGCCGCTTTCCAGAACCTTGAAGGGAAGCGATGCCGCCTCGGAATGGGAGAACGAGGCGCTCACGTGGTAGTCCTGGGTCGAGTTGATGAGGCGCTGGACGATGGCCTGGAAGCCCTTGAGGCCGAGCTTTTTGTCGGCCCGGACCTCGGCCTTGGCCTTGGCGATCTCCCGGTCGAGGCTCCAGCCCGCGTAGCGGGCCTTCCAGCCGGCCGGGGCGTAGCCGGCCTTGAAGACGCTGCGGATGAAATCGAGGCACGAGAGCATCCTCTCCTGGAGCTCGGACCGGGAGGCTCCGTTGACCGCCGGAGCCTCCCGGAGCGAGCCCTGGGTGAGGCGGCTTAAGTCGAACATCCTGTCCGGAGCCGCCGAGGCGGCGCCGGCAGCGGCGAGAAGGACGAAGGTCGAGGCGAGTTTTATTGTCTTCATGCGCCAAAGATATTCCTTTGGCGAAAAAGCAAGGAGGGTCCTTGGACCTAAAAAAACAAAGTCTAGGGACCTAGGTCCGGTTAGGCCTTCAGGGCATTATCCGACGGGAAGCGGCGGCCGCGGCGATGCCTGGGAATTTTCTCGCGAGCTCCGCCTCCTCGCCAAGCACCACGTCCAGGGCTTGCGACGCGCGGTCGAGGTCGGTCAGGCCCTCGGCGGCGATGAAGGGATGGGGGTCCCTCCAATACCTGCTGCCGCCGCGTTTTAGATGATCCCTCAGGACGGCCTCTTTGTCGGCGAGATTCCTGTAGCGCTTCACGGCATCCTCCACGGAACGCTGGCTCAGGAGACGAGCTTCGCCCTTCGTGGAGTCCTGGCCTGGACGGACGGGAGTGTCCGCAAATAAGCCGAGCTCTAGGGCGATCCTTTCCGCGTGCTGATAAATCTCCAAAGCGGCTTCATTTCTTGCTTTATCGCTGCTTGTGACGCGCCTCAGCCAGTTCCTCGCGCTTTTATCTTCCCGCGCGAATAAAAGCAGCTCGTCCAAGCCGGCGACTATTTTCTCTCGTTCCGAATTCGAGTAGCCCTTTTCAGCGGTGTAGATTTGGGCAACATGGTGGTGGAGATCGATAAATCTGGTCTCAGGCAGTATGCGGCGAGGGCTGAGGGCTCTAAGCATGGAACGCTGCTCTTCAAAGTAAAGTTCTTTCACTTGAGACATTACCGTAATGAGATTCCCCCCATGCTGGAGGGTCGCAAGCCCAATATTTCCTAAGAGTGAGCCTACGCGCTCGGGCATGCCGATTCGGGGCCCGGCGGCTAGGGCCGGCGCGGCGAAAGCGAAGCTAAAAGCCAGGGCGGAGTTGAGAATTCTTTTCATACTTATAGTTTAAAGAAAAAGCTGCCTGTCCGCCTGGGTCCTACGGGGCAAGCGCGCCTGGGCCGGAGGGCCTATGGGTGGTGCTCATCGCCTCCCTGTATTTTTGACTAGATTTTTCGAGTCAAAAATACATACAATGCCAGGCAGCGCTCCGGCCGGAGCGCTAGACCCCATGCCCAAGCTCAGCGGCGTGCCCATAGCGCATAAGCGGGCGCTTAATCGGCTCCAGGTTGCCGGGGTTGCGCCGCCGGCCGCCCTGCGCTTGGAGCCGGGGCAGTGGGTGCGCACCTTGCGTGTAGCACTCCACATGACCCAGCGCCAGTTCGCCGCCCGCGCGGGAGTGTCCCAAGGGCAGTTGGCTCTCCTGGAAAAGGGCCGCTTCCAGCCTCAGTTGGCGAAGCTGCGCAGGATATTCGACGCGCTTTACTGCGACCTCGTCGTCTTGCCGATTCCGCGCAAGCGCGTGGCCGCGATCCTCGCTGAAAAGACCCTAGGGGTGCCGACGCGGCGCTTATGGGACTCGGTTTGACAGTCCGCCGGAGTAATGGTATCTTTTGAAACTCCTGATTTTCGGGGTATTCAATGGAATTTTTGTCGAAAAAGACGCATAAATTGCTCATAGACGGGCAATGGGTGGAGGCCGCCTCCGGCCGGGCTTTCGAGACTTTGAACCCGGCCACGGGCGAGGTCCTGGGCCGGGTTTCTGAAGGCGGCTCGGCGGACGTGGACGCGGCGGTCAAAGCCGCGCGCAAGGCCCTGGAGGGGCCCTGGTCCAAGATGACCCCGGCCGAGCGCGAGAAGCTTCTCCACCGCGCGGCGGACCTCGTGGAGAAGAACGCCGAGGATCTGGCCCAGCTCGAGACCTTGGACAACGGCAAGCCCGTGCGGGAGAGCAAAAACGGGGACATCCCTCTCTCGGTCTCGCTCCTGCGCTACTTCGGGGGCTGGCCCACCAAGATGCACGGCGAGACCATTCCGGTGAGCGTCCCGTATTTTCCCGGCGCGCGCTTCTTCCACTATACGACGCGCGAGCCGGTGGGAGTGGTGGGAGCCATCATCCCCTGGAATTTTCCCCTCCTCATGGCCGTGGAGCGCCTGGCCCCGGCCTTGGCCTGCGGCAACGCCGTGGTTCTCAAACCCGCCGAGCAAACCCCCCTCTCGGCCCTGAGGCTCGGAGAGCTCCTGCTCGAGGCGGGGCTGCCGCCGGGTGTCGTCAACATCGTGCCGGGCTTCGGGCCCACGGCCGGGGCGGCTTTAGCCGCGCACCCCGATGTGGACAAGGTCACGTTCACGGGCTCGACCGAGGTGGGCCGGGAGATCGTCAAGGCCTCGGCCGGGAACTTGAAGAAGCTCTCCCTCGAGTTGGGCGGGAAATCCCCCAACATCGTTTTTGCCGACGCCGACCTGGAGGCCGCGGCCAAGGGTCTGTTCATGGGCATTTTCTACAACCAGGGCCAGTGCTGCTCGGCGGGCTCCCGGGTCTTCGTCGAGAAGTCCCAATACGAGCCCATGCTCGCGGCCTTGGTTGAGCGGGCCAAGACCGTGCGCCAAGGCCCGGGGATCGACCCCAAGACCCAGATGGGCCCTTTGGTTTCTCAGGAGCAGAAGGCCCGGGTCCTCGGCTACATCGAGTCCGGCCAAAAGGAAGGGGCCAAGCTCCTGTGCGGCGGGGACTCGGTTCCGGGCAAGGGCTATTTCGTCAAGCCCGCGGTGTTTTCGGGCGTCAGCGATCAGATGAAGATATACCAAGAGGAAATCTTCGGGCCCGTCGTCACCGTGATCCCCTTCGAAGGGGCCGAGGAGGCGGTCCAAAGGGCCAATAACACGAGCTACGGCCTCGTGGCCGGGGTCTGGACCAAGGACGTGAAAAAAGCCCATCGCCTGGCCCAGTCCCTGAAGGCTGGCACGGTCTGGGTCAACTGCTACCATTTCGTGGACGCGGCAGCACCCTGGGGCGGCGTCAAGCAAAGCGGGTACGGCCGTGAGAAAAGCCAGTACGCCATAGACCTCTACACCCAGATCAAGAGCGTATGGATAGACCTCAATTGAGCGTCAAGCACCTGCTGGTCGAGATGTTCGGCCCCGTGGCCGTTCTCGCTTTCAACCGCCCCGAGGCCTTGAACGCCTTGAACCATTCGGTGATGGAGAGCCTGGTCGAGGCCGTGGAAGATTTGGAGAGAACCCCCGCCATCCGTTGCCTGGTCCTGGCCGGGAGCGCCAAGGCTTTCGCCGCGGGAGCCGATATTAAGGAAATGGACCAGGCGAGCTCCACCGACTTCGCCCGGGATCCCCATCTGGGGCGTTGGGACCGCGTGGGCCAGTGCTCCAAGCCCGTCGTGGCGGCGGTGAGCGGGTTTTGCCTGGGAGGAGGGCTTGAGCTGGCCATGGCCTGCGACATGATCGTGGCCAGCGAATCCGCGGTGTTCGGCCAGCCAGAGATCTCTATCGGGGTTATTCCCGGGGCGGGCGGCACCCAGCGCCTGACCCGCGTGGTGGGCAAGCCCTTGGCCATGGAGATGGTGCTGACGGGGCGCCGGTTGTCCGCGCGCGAGGCCCTGTCCTTGGGGCTTGTCAATAGAGTGGTTCCGGTCGAGTCATTCCTTGATGAAGCCAGGAAGCTCGCCCTCGAGATCGCGGCCAAGCCCCCCCTGGCCGTTCGCGCGGCCAAGGAGGCCGTTCTCAAGGCCCTGGACGTGGATTTGGCCACGGGACTTGCCTTCGAGCGCCAGCTTTTCTACTCCCTTTTCGACACCCAGGACCAAAAGGAGGGGATGAGGGCGTTTCTTGAGAAGCGCGCGCCCAAATTCACCGGTAAATGACCAACGCGACGGATGCGGAGCTCCTTTCCGACCTCGATGAGGGCGTTTTGACTTTCACCTTGAACCGGCCCGATGTCCTCAACGCCCTGACCTTGGGCATGATGAGCGGTCTTTTGGACGGGCTTAAAAAGGCCGAGAAGGACAAGGGGGTGCGCTGCGTGATTCTCACCGCGGCCGGCCGGGCCTTTTGCGCCGGGGCCGACCTCGGGGATTTGAAAAGGCGCCAGCAAGAGGTGCCTTTTTCCTTGGGAGACGAGCTTCGGAGCCATTTCAACCCCCTCATCCTCCAGATCCGGCGCATGGAAAAGCCCGTTGTGGGAGCCGTCAACGGCCTGGCCGCGGGAGCCGGGGCAAGCCTCATCCTATCGGCCGACGTCAAGATTTGCAGCCAGAAAGCGAGTTTTATCAACGCCTTCTCCAAAGTCGGGCTGGTGCCGGACTCCGGCATGACTTATTTCCTGCCGCGCTATATGGGGCTGTCCTTGGCTTTGGAATATGCCTGGACCGCCAAGCCCATCACGGCGGAGCAAGCCCTCCATTTCGGCTGGGTGAACCGGGTCGTGGCCCCCGAGGAGCTGCCGCAGGCCGCTCGGGCCATGGCGGTGGAGCTTTCCCAGGCGCCGCCCTTGTCGGTGGCCCTCACCAAGAGAGCCATGAACCGATCTCTCCAAAACGGATTCGAGGAGCAACTGGAGTACGAGGCCCAGCTCCAGGAGATTTTGGGCAAGAGCCGGGACCATCAAGAGGGCGTGGCGGCTTTTTTGGAAAAGCGCGCGCCCAGGTTCAAAGGGGAATGAACATGAAAGAGCCAGAGAGGATCAAGGAGGAGCGCCTGGCCGAGAAGCTGGCCCGGGGCGGCAAGGTCGAGACCATGGCGGAGATGACCGAGGAGTACCGCGGGCATTTAACCCACCTCATGATGATGCAGGCCGACTCGGAGCTGGCCGGCGCCTTTGGCTACGTTCCCTGGATCATGAAGTCCCCGGACATCAAGGAGACTTTGCAGGTCTCGCAGATCGTCAAGGACGAGGTGCGGCACGCCCGCGTCATGTACCGCCTCCTGGAGGGCTTGGGCGTGGACGTGGACGCCTATTACAACAGCCATAATTTCAACCTGCGGGTGGACAAGAAGGACCTCGGCACCGCCCGGGTCGCCGATGACAAGAGGGTCAACATTTTCTATTACCCGATCGAGACCTGGTATGACTTCATCATGTTCAATTTCTGCATGGACCGCGGGGCCGGGCACCAGCTCGAGGATTCCTTGGATTGCTCCTACAAGCCTTGGTGCGACGGCATGGAGGGAATTTTCAAGGAAGAGGCCATGCACATGGCCCACGGCGACTCCTGGGTGAAGGCCTTGGCGGGCGATTCCAAGACCCGGGGACCGGTCCAGGAGGCCTTGGAGCGATGGTACCCCCGCACCATGAACATTTTCGGCCGGGCCGATTCCCCCAAGAATAAGATTTACCGGCGGTTGGGGCTCAAGAAGCGCGACAACGAGGAGGTCCGGCAGGCCTTCGCCAAGGAGATCGGGGAGAAGTGCTCCGAGTTCGGGCTCGAGGTCCCGGCCTGGAGGCCCGAGCGGGACAAGATGTCCGAGGAACCCTTCATCCCCGGATGATCCAGCGCGTCGGCGTGGTCGGGGCCGGCACCATGGGTTCGGGCCTGGCCCAGCTCTGCGCCCAGAGCGGCTTCTCCGTCAAGATATCCGACGCCGATCCCGTGGCCCTGGAGAAAGCCAGGGAGGGCATCCGGCAAAATCTCGACCAGGCCGTTTTGAAAGGCAAGCTCACCTTGCTGCAGAGCCAGAGGGCGCTCTTCTCCATAGGCTTTTCCCCCGAGATCCGGGAGCTCGAGGGGGCCGACCTCGTCATCGAGGCTGTGAGCGAGGACTTGGGGCTCAAGCGCCGCGTCTTCCAGGAGCTCGACCTCATCTGCCCCCAGGCGATTCTCGCCACCAACACCTCCTCCCTGTCGGTCGCCGCCATCGCCGCCGCCGCCGCCGCTCCTGAGCGGGTCCTGGGCATGCATTTTTTCAATCCCCCCCTCGTCATGAAATTGGTCGAGCTCTCGCGCGCTCCCCGCACGAGCCTCGAGGCGTTCCAGGCGGCGTGGGATTTCGCCTTGACGGCGCTCAGAAAGACCCCGGTGGAGGTCAAGGACACTCCCGGGTTTATCGTCAACCGTGTCATGAGACCATTTTATCTCGAAGCCCTGCGCTTGGCTTGCCAAGCCGGAGGATTCGCGGCCTTGGACGAGGCCTGCCGGACCATCGGCGAGACCCCCATGGGGCCCTTCGAGCTCATGGATTTGATCGGACTCGACGTGAACCTCGCCATCACCAAGGCCATTTACCAGGCCCTGGACCGGCCGGAGAGATTCGCCCCCAGCCCTCTCCAGGAAAGCCTGGTTGCCGCGGGCTGTTTGGGGCGGAAAAATGAGGCCGGTTTCTACCTTTATAAAGCGGGCCGGCCGACAGGGGAAAATCCCAAAGCCCTCGCCCTTTTGCCCGCGGCCTCGCGCTTGCCGCCCGATGAGGTTTGGCGGCGCGTCATGGGTGCCGTCGCCGCCGAGGCAGAGCGGCTGTTCCAGGAAGGGGCGGCCGGAAAATCCGACATAGACATGGCGGTCAAGCTCGCCATGAATTTCGCGAAGGGGCCCTTTGAATGGCTGGCCTTAAAAAAAGAACCCTCGGGCGGCTGATCAAGGAGCATCCCGAGGTCTTGGCGGTACTCGACCGCCACGGAGTGAGCTTTTGCGCCGGGTGCTTTTTGACTTTGTTCTCGAGCGTGGAGCGCGCCGCCGCCTACCACGCGGTCTCCGACCGTGCGGCGTTCCTAAAAGACCTCGAGAAAGCCCTCCGCCACTCTTCTTAGGACGGCGCCAAAGTCCGCGGGCCTCCCCCAGAGGCGCTCCAGCGAGGTCATCTGCTCGGGCTCCAGATTGCAGGGATGGATGGCCGAGAAGGCGGCCAGATCGCAGTTCACGTTCAAGGCAAAGCCATGGTAGGCGACCTGATCCTTCACCGCGATTCCGATGGAGGCGAGCTTGCGGCGGCCGGCCCAGACTCCGGTAAATCCCCTCAAGGCCTCGGCCTCTATCTCTAATGGACGCAAGGCCTCAATAAGCACGGCCTCCAGCGAGCGCAGGTAGGTCCGGACCTTGAGGGCGCGCTCGCCCAGGTGGATGATGGGGTATCCCACCAGCTGCCCGGGGCCGTGATAGGTGAGGTCGCCTCCCCGCTCGACCTCATGCAGGGGGTGGGGCAGAAAGGCCGGAGCCGGGGATTTGGAGGAGGCGCCCCGGGTGTAGACAGGCGGGTGCTCAAGGAGAAGCAAGGTGTCCGGGATCTTCCCCTGCCGCCTCTCCTCCACCAGGCTCTTCTGAAGGGCCCAGGCTTCCCGGTAGTCCTTGAGCCCGAGCGCGCGCACGAGCATGGGGTTAGGCCTTGGGCGCTAGGATGTGGATGGCTTGGCCGAGGCAGGCCTCGGCGGCCTCCTGGAAGGACTCGCTCAAGGTCGGATGGGGATGGATGGCCGAGGCCACGTCCTCGACGGTCGCGCCGAGCCTCACGGCCAGGCACGCCTCCCCGATCAGGTCCGAGGCGTTGGGCCCCACGATGCCGGCCCCCAGTATCTTGTGGGACTGGGCCTCCGCCACGACCTTGACGAAGCCCTCGGGCTCGCGCACGGCCTGGGCGCGTCCGGAGGCCGAGAAGGGGAATCTCCCGACCAGGACTGTGGCCCCTCGGGCCTTGGCCTCGCTTTCGGTTTCGCCGACGCAGGCGATCTCGGGATCGGTGAAGACGGCCCAGGGAATCGCGCCGCGCTCCTCCGCGGAGAAGCCGCAAATGGCCAGGGCCGCCAAAATCCCCTCCCGCGAGGCCTTGTGCGCGAGATACGGGGGGCCCACCACGTCGCCGGCCGCGTAAATCGTCTCGGCGCTCGTCTGGTATCTCTCGTTGACCTTGATGTGCCCCTTGGGGTCGGTGGCGACCCCCGCGGCCTCCAGGCCCAAATCCTTGGTGACGGGAGCCCGGCCCACGCTTAACAGAATCTTATCGGCCTCGAGGGTTTTCTCGCCCTCGGGGGTCTCTATGGTCACGGACAAGGCGTTGTTTGCCTCTTTCCAGCCCTTGGCCTTGGATTTGAGGTATACCTTCACGCCGAGCCTCTCGAGCTGGCGGCTCACCGGCATGAGGAAGTCGGGCTCTATGCCGGGGAGGAGCTGGGGCATGAACTCGACCACGCTCACCTGGGAGCCCAGTTTGGCGAAGAAGGTGCCGATCTCAAGCCCGATCACCCCTCCTCCGATCACCGCGAGCCTTGCCGGGGCCTGGGAGAGCTCCAAGGCCTCCTTGGAGCTGAGTATGCTCTTGCCGTCGAACTCGAAGCCCGGCAGGGACACGGGCCGGGAGCCGGTCACGATGAGGGCCTTCTCGAAGCGCACGGCCTCGGTCCCGGAGGGCTGGGTGATTTCCGCCTCGTGGGGGCCGGTCAAGCGCGCGGTCCCGCTCATGACGTTGACGCCGTTGCCCTTGGCCAAGCCTGCGATCCCCCGGTTAAAGCCAGAGACGAGCCCGCTTTTCCAGGCTTGGACCTTGGCCCAATCCATGCGGAGCTCGCCGGCCTCCAGGCCGAGGCCCTGGGCCTTCTTGGCCTTGTGGAGCTGGCCCGCGGAATGGATGAGGGCCTTGGAGGGGATGCAGCCGTAGTTGAGGCATTCCCCCCCGAGCTTGTCCTTGTCCACGAGGAGGACTTTTTTGCCGAGCTTGCCGAGCTTGATGGCGCCGACATAGCCGCCCGGGCCTGCGCCGATGACGAGAACGTCGGTTTCGAGGGCCATGTTAGAGGAGGGTCCGCGGATTTTCCAGATGCTTGACGAGCATGTTCATGAACTGCGCTGCCTCGGCCCCGTCGATGACGCGGTGGTCGAAGGAAAGCACGAGGTTCCCCATGTCCCGGGCGGCGATCTGCCCGTCGCGGACCGCCGGGCGCTTCTGGATTTTCATGACGCCCAGGATCGCGACCTCCGGGTGGTTGACGATGGGGGTCGCGAACAGGCCTCCGATGGGGCCGATATTGGTCACGGTGAAGGTCCCTCCCTGGAGCTCGGAGACCTCGACCTTCCCGGCCCGCACCTTCTCGGCCAAAGCGTTGATCTCCCCGGCCAAAGTCCAAAGGTCCTTGCCGTCCACGCCCTTGAGAACGGGAACGACCAGGCCCTGCTCGGCCGAGGTGGCGATCCCGACGTTGTAGTAGCGTTTGCGGATGATGTGCCCGCCGGCCTCGTCCAGGACCGCGTTGAAGTTCGGGAACTCCTTCAAGGTCTTCACGAGGGCCCTCAGGATGAAGGGGAGGTAGGTGAGCTTCACGCCTTTCTGCCCGGCCTGGGCCTTGAGCTCCTCGCGGAGGGCGGCCAGTGCCGTGAAGTCCGCCTCGTCCATGTGGGTGACATGGGCCACGGTGCGCGAGCTCTGGGCCATTTTTTCGGCTGTGCGGCGCCGGATGCCGATGAACGGCAGCCGCTCCTCGGCTGCCGTTGCCGCGCCGCCGCCGCTGGCCTTTCTCACATCCTCTTGCGTGATCCGTCCTGCGGGGCCGGTCCCGGCGATTTTGGAGAGGTCCGCCTTGAGGTCGGCGGCGAGCTTGCGCACGGCGGGAGTAGCGCTGACGGCCGCGGCCCCCGCGGAGGGCGCGGCCGGTGAGCTGGGAGTCTGCGCGGCGGCAGCCGTGCCGGCCTGAGGCTTTGACTCGCTTGCATCCACCTCAAAGGCAACCAAGCTTTCCTTGACCTTGACCTTCTGGCCGGCCTGGGCCATGAGCTTGACGACCTTGCCGCTCTTGGGGCTGGGGATCTCCACCTCGGCCTTGTCGGTGAGGACGTTGCAGAGGGGCTGGTTCTCCTTGACCGCGTCCCCCTCCTTGACGTGCCATTTGACGACCTCTCCCTCGGTGAGGCCTTCTCCGATGTCCGGGAGCTTGAATTCGTAAATCATGATTCCTCCAAAGTTCAGAAAGACAAGGTTTTCTTCGCGGCTTCCACGACGCGGTCGGCGTCGGGAATGTAGTATTTTTCGAGCCGGAAAAGCGGCATGCGTA
Source organism: Elusimicrobiota bacterium (assembly GCA_016218575.1). Taxonomy (NCBI): domain Bacteria; kingdom Pseudomonadati; phylum Elusimicrobiota; species Elusimicrobiota bacterium. The sequence goes on along the minus strand of JACRDN010000022.1, from coordinate 63,671 downwards.
TGTCCCAGGAGCCCACGCGCCGGACCGGGGCCTGGAGCTTCAAGAGGGCGCGCTCATGGATGAGAGCGCTGATCTCGGCCGCCCAGGAGCCCGCGTTGGGGGCCTCGTGGGCGATCACGACGCGGCCGGTCTTCTCGGCGCTGGCCAAGATCGCCTCCAGGTCCAAGGGCGCCAAGGTGCGCAGGTCGAGGACCTCGGCTGAGATTCCCTCCTGGCCGAGGCGCTCGGCGGCCGCGAGGCAGGTCTCGACCATCGCGCCCCAAGAAATGAAAGTGAGGTCTCCGCCCTCTCTGGCGACCCGGGCTTTGCCGATAGGAACCTCGTAGGGCTCATGGGGCACCGGCCCCCGAGCGGCCCTATAGAGGGCCTTGGGCTCGAAGAAGACCACGGGGTCAGGGTCGTTGATGGCGGCTTGGATCAGGCCCTTGGCGTCCTGGGGCGTGGAAGGACAGATTACCTTGATCCCAGGGGTGTGGCAGAAATAAGCCTCCGGCGCTTCCGAGTGGTGCTCGGGGGCGTGGATGAGGCCGCCGTGGGGTGCCCTCAGGACCAAGGGCAGGCTATAGCGGCCGCGGGTCCTGTTGCGCATGCGCCCCAAATGGCAGACCACCTGGTCGAGCACCGAGGGCAGGAAACCGTCGAATTGGATCTCGCAGACCGGGCGCATCCCGTTCATGGCCAGGCCCATGGAGGCGCCCAGAATCCCGATCTCGGCCAGGGGCGTGTCCACCACACGCTCCGGGCCGAATTTCTGGAAAAGCCCCTCGGTGGCGCGGAAAACCCCGCCGTTCAAGCCCACGTCTTCCCCCAGGATCATGACCGAGGGGTCGGCCTCCATGGCTTGGCTTAAGCCCAGGTTCAGGGCCTGGACGAGGTTCATCTCCGTCACGGGAAGCGCCCCTCCGCGGGCGGCAGCTCAAAGACGGGCTCGTGGGCCTTCTTGAGCTCGAGGAGCTCCGCAAGCTCCCGGCGCTGCTCGATGAGCGGCCACGGGGCGCTCTCGTAATTGTCGGAGAACATGTTCAAGGGATTGGGCGCGGGGAAGGATTCGTAGGCCTCTATCTCCCGTTGGATCATGGCCTGGGCTTCTTCCAAGAGCTTGGCTTCATCGGCGTCGTTCCAAAGCCCCTGCAAGGCCAGGTAGCGCCTGAGCCTGGCCACGGGGTCTTTTCTCTTCCAAGCCTCGAGCTCCGAGGCCGAGCGGTAACGCGAGGCGTCATCGGCCGTGGTGTGGTGGCCCATGCGGTAGGTCTCGCACTCGAGGACCGTGGGCCCGAGACCCGCTCTCGCCGCGGCCACGGCATCGCTCACGGCCTTGTAGACGGCGAGGCAGTCGTTTCCGTCTACCACGAGCCCGCGCGCGCCGTAGCCCCAAGCCTTCTGGGCCAAGGTGGGGCTGGCGGCCTGCTTTTCGCGCGGCACCGAGATCGCCCAATGGTTGTTCTCGATGAGATAAATGACGGGCAGCTTGAACTGCCCGGCGAAGGTCAGGGCCTCATGGAAGTCGCCCTTGGAAGTCGTGCCGTCGCCGAGGTAGGCCAAGGCCACGCCATCTTGCTTCTTGAGCTTTTCGGCCCAGGCCAGGCCCGCGGCCCAGGTGAGGTGGGCGCCCACCGGGATGGCGAACATCATGTCGTTGTTCTCTTCCGGGAACCTCGTTCCCCGGTCGTCTCCCGCCCAGTACAGGAGGGAGTAGCGAAGCTCCATGCCGCGCGCGTAATAGCTGCCCTGGCCGCGGTAGGTGGGCAGGAGCCAGTCCTTGGATCTCAGGCAGAGGGGCGGCACGATTTGGGTGGCTTCCTGCCCCAAAATCTGCGGGTAGGTGCCCAGCCGCCCTTGGCGCTGGAGCTTGACCGCGCGCTCGTCGAAGAGGCGGATCTCGACCATCTTGCGGTACATCTCAAGAATCCTCTCGGCCGGGATCACCGCCGCCAAGGAGGCGTCGGCGATCCCGGCCGGGCTCAAAATCTCGAGGCGCTCGATGCGGCCGCGGTCTATCGTCTCAAGAGGCATGGCTTTTTTCCAAAAGACCCTTGAGAAAAAGCTCCCCGGCCCGATAGGAGGAGCGCACGAAGGGGCCGGAGGCCACGTAGAGAAAGCCCATCTCCCGGGCCAGGGCCCCGTACTCCTCGAAGCGTTCCGGAGGTATGAACCCGGCCACCGGCAGGTGCCGCGGCGAGGCGGTGGGCCTCAAGTACTGCCCGAGGGTCAAGATGTCGACTCCCGCGGAGCGCAGGTCCTTAAAAGCGGACACAAGTTCTTCTTGGGTCTCTCCGAGGCCCAGCATCAGGGAGGATTTCGTCGGGGAATTCGGCCGCAGCTTGCGGGAGTTCTCCAATACCCCGAGGGACTGGCGGTAGCCGGCCTTGGCGTCGCGCACTTGCGGCGTCAGGCGCTCGACTGTCTCCAGATTGTGGGCGACCACGTCCGGCCCCGCGTTGAGGACGGTCTTCAAGGGCTCGGCCTCGCCGCGGAAGTCCTGGAGGAGAATTTCCACGAGCATTCCCGGACAGCGCTTCTTGGCGGCGCGCACGCAGGCCGCCAGGTGCGCGGAGCCTTGATCGGGGAGGTCGTCCCGGCAGACGGTGGTCAGCACGACGTACTCAAGCCGCATATCGGCCAAGGTCGCGGCCAGGTTCCGGGGCTCGTCGGGGTCGGGCGCTGCGGGGGCCGCGGCCGCGCTGACGGAGCAGAAGCGGCAGCCCCTGGTGCACGAGTTCCCCAGGACCATGAAGGTGGCGGTTCCCGCTGCCCAGCATTCCCCGATGTTGGGGCAGCGGGCCTCCTCGCAGACGGTGTGGAGGTTGCGGCGGGCGGAGACGCCCTTGATCCGGTTGAAATTCTCCCCGCCCGGGAGCTTGACCTTGAGCCAGGAAGGAAGGCCGCTTTTGGCCGCGAGCGCCTCACTCATGCTCGGCGAGGAACCTTTCCGCCTCGAGGGCCGCCATGCAGCCAGAGCCCGCGGCCGTGACGGCCTGGCGGTAGCGAGAGTCCATGACGTCGCCCGCCGCGAACACCCCCTCGACCGAGGTCCGGGCGCGGCCATCCGTGACGATATAGCCGGCGGCGTCCAGCTTGAGCTGGCCCTTGAGAAAATCCGTGGTGGGAGAGTGGCCGATGGCCACGAACAGGCCCTGGCAGGAAGCCTCGCTTTCCTTGCCGCTCTTCAAATTCTTGAGCCTGACGCCGTCCACCGAGCCGTTGCCGAGAACCTCGGTCACGACCGAGTCCCAGACAAAGCCGATCTTGGGGTTCTTCAAGGCCCGCTCCTGCATGATCTTGGAGGCGCGCAGCTTGTCCCGGCGGTGGACCACGGTGACCTTGCTCGCGAACTTGGTGAGGAAGGTGGCCTCCTCCATGGCGGTGTCGCCCCCGCCCACCACGAAGACCTCCTTGCCCTTGAAGAAGAAGCCGTCGCAGGTGGCGCAGGCCGAGACCCCGTGGCCCATGAGCCGGGCCTCGGACTCGATGCCCATGAGCTTGGCGTTGGCGCCGGTGGCTATGATCAAGGCCTCGGCCGAGGCTTGCTTGCCCTCCGTGGTTTCAAGCAAGAAAGGCCGTTTGGAAAGATCCGCGCCAGAAACGTATTCTTGGATGATTTCGACGTCCAACCTTTCGCACTGCTTCTTCATGCGCTCCATGAGCTCGGGGCCCAGGATGGGCTCGGGAAATCCAGGGAAATTCTCCACGTCCGAGGTGATCATGAGCTGGCCGCCTAAAGCCACGCCGCCGAAGATCAGGGGGCTCAAGTTGGCCCGGGCCGAATATATCCCCGCCGTGTAAGCCGCGGCCCCTGACCCTATAATGACAACTGTTCTTGAATTAGCCATAATTTAGAAGTCATTATAACAATTTGAAAATAGACATGGGAAAGGATCGGATTTGGCTCAACGGCATCGAATGCCGGGTTCATTTAGGGGTGCCGGACCAGGAACGCAAGCGCCGGCAGAAGATACTGATTGATGTCGGCTTGGAGCTCGATATTTCGCAAAGCGCGGCCGGAGACGACTTCACCAAAACCGTGGATTACTGGGGCTTGGAGAAGGCGGTTCGGGCCGAGGCCGAGAGCCGCGAGAGAAGGCTTCTGGAGACTGTGGCCGAGGACGTGGCGCGCCTGGTCTTAAGCCGAGAGAGGCTCGCGCAGGGGGTTTGGGTTCGGGCCCGCAAGAAACCGGCCGTCATGCCTAAGACTCGCGAGGTTGTTGTGGAGATTTGCCGTACTCGGCGTAGGAATTGACGGTCTCCCACAGGCGCACCGATAGGACGGGCAGCTTCTTCCCGGTCGCGTGATCGTAGACAAGGCGCGCGATGTTCTCGGCGGTGGGGTTTTCTGGCATGGTGACCACGGGTTCGCCGAGCTTCCTCAAAATCCCGGCCAAGGGATCCTTCTCGTGGAGGAGCATCTTGTGGTCGAGCTCGGTGTCCACCCACTTCTGGATATTCTCCTTGATCTCCTCGAAGTCCATGACCATGCCGAGGCCGTCGAGCTTTTCCCTTTGGATCGTGACCTCGATGCGCCCGTTGTGGCCGTGGGGGTGGCGGCATTTGCCATCGTAGCCAAGGAGGCGGTGTCCGTAGCAGAAGTGGATGACGCGCGTGACCGTGTACATTAGGCGATGAGCCTCCCCCCATCCACCGGCAGAGAGGCGCCGGTGATGAAATCCTCCTCGATCAAAAACAGCGCGGCTCGGGCCACGTCCTCGGGGGACCCCAGGCGCCTCAAGGGCGTGGCCTCGACCACGGCCTTGCGGAAAGCCTCGCCGCTGTTTTCGGGAAGAAGGACCGGGCCGGGCAGGATGGCGTTGACCTGGACATGGGGTGCTAGGGCCTTGGCGAGCGCTGTGTTCAAGCATAGGAGCCCGGCCTTGGAGACGCAGTAGGGAATGTAGTCCGCGTAGGGCCTGACGCCGGCCCAATCGGCGATGTTGATGATTTTCCCCTCCTTCTGGCCGAGCATGACCGCGGCCGCGGCCTGGGAAAGAAAGAAGGGTGCTCGCAGGTTCACGTCGAGGTGCGAGTCCCAGTCCTTGAGGCTGGTTCGGCCGAAGGCGTTTTTTTCATAGAGCGAGGCGTTGTTGATAAGGACATGGAGCCCGCCGAATCTCCTGGCCGCTTTCTCGATGAGGCGCCGGCAGGCCGCGGCGTCCGAGAGTTCGGCCTGGAATGCCTCCGCCTCGCGGCCCATGGCGCGCAGGCGCCAAACGAGCTCCCGGGCCGCGGCCTTGGAGCCTCGGTAGTGCACGGCCAGGCGCGCGCCTTTTTGCGCCGCGGCCAGGACCAGGGCCCGTCCCACGCGCTTGGCGGCTCCGGTGACGAGCACGGTCTTGCCCGCCAGCTTCACGAGGCCGCCAGATACCGAACCTTAGGCTCCTGCTTCTGCTCGCAGTGTGTGCATGAAAGAGAGGGACTGCCCTGGTAATCCCGGTGCATGAAGGTGAACCAGTCCGAGCTGTAGGAGGCGGGCTTGCCGGGGCTCGGCTGGCCCGGAATCTCGACGGCCAAGGGGTCTATCGAGGAAAGGATTTGGATGATGAAGAGATGCCCGCAATAGGCGCATTCCAGCTCCACGGTCTGGTGCAAATGGTCGAGCCCGACCCTTTCCTCGAAGAGCCGCCAGCCCTGGCTGCCCGTGCGTGGCTTGCGCGTGGAGAGCTGATAATGGGACAAGAGCCTCTGGGAGCTCGGGCGGCTCGCCTCGGCTTGATCCAGGACATTGTGGGTGGTCAGGCCTATCTCGGCCTCCACGAAGCTGGCCTTGCCGGTCATGAACCGGAAGCGGATCGGGAGGCTTCTGGCCAGAAACCAATAACGCCGCGCCAGGGTTGAAATATCGCCCATATGGGCCGTCTGCCGCGCACAGTATAGCTAAAATGAAGTAAACTTGGGAACCAGTCATGAGCCTCAGCCATCGCCTGGCCTTGGTTTTCTCCCTTTTCGGGTTCGCCATTGCCGGGGGCTTTCTTTACAACCACATCCGGCTCATCCGCCGGGAGTCCTACGCCCGGGTCGTCAACATGGCGGAGGTCACCTCGACGGCCGTGAAGACCCTGGTGGAGGAGCAGGCCGGCACGGGGCGCTTCGGCCAGATCGGGCGCAATCTCCAGGAGATGATCCGCCAGGCCGGCATCGCCGCCATCGTGATAACGGATCGAAAGGGGAGGCGCCTGGTGGGCCGCTTCGACGACAGGCGCTGGCTTTCCCGCGAGCCCCATCCCGGGGTGGCCGTGGATCAGGTCACGGACGGCATTTATGACGTGGCCAAGGCCGTCCGCTTGGGTCCCCGCGGCATGGGGACGCTTTACGTGGGCTTTCACACCAGAGACTTGGAGGATCGGCTCAACGACTTGGCGGGGATCGCCGTGCGCTTGGCCGTGATGGCTTTTTTAGCGATCACCTTGTCAGCGTGGCTCATAGGGACCTGGTTCGGGCTTCGCATCGAGCGGCTGGTGCCGCGCATCGAGGCTTTGCCCAAGGACCCGGCGGGTTTTCGCCCCATCAGGGGAGCTTCGGGAACCGACGAGGTTTCGAGGCTCCTGGCGGCTTTTAATCGCCTCGGGGACTCACTCAAGAGCGAGACCTTGCGCCGCCAGGAGCTCGAGAGCGAGAAGGCGGAGCTGGCCGCGATGCTCGTGCACGACTTAAAAACCCCTCTTACCGTGATCCATTCCGGGATCACCTTGCTCGAGGAGCAGCAGGGGGCGGAAGCCTTCTTGAAGGCGGCTTCGGGGCAGGCGGAGGCCCCAGCGCGCAAGGCCGGGGGCCGCGCCAGCGCCAGCCAGCAGCGTACCTTTGAACTCCTCAAGATGTCCACCAGCCGCCTGCGCCGCATGGTGGAGGACGTGCTCCAGCTCGCCAGGCTCGAAGAGGTGGCCGGACTTCGCGAGAGGGTTCCGGTGGATTTATCGGAGATGGCCAGGGCCTGCGCCAAGGATTTCCAGCTCATCGCGGCCGACCACGGACAAAAGCTCCATCTAAGGCTTCCCAAGGAGCCCGTGCCACCCGTGATGGGCGATCCGGCCCTCCTGCGCCGGGTATTGGACAACCTTCTCAACAACGCGGTGGAGCACACCCCGAGCGGGCTCTCCATCGCGCTCGCAGTCGAGCTCGAGCCCGGTGCTGTGCGCGTGAGCGTCAGCGACTCGGGGCCGGGAATCCCTCACGAGGCGCGGGCCTCGATTTTCCGCAAGTTCTTCCAAAAGGAGGTCAAGCGCCACGTGGGCAACGTCGGGTTGGGGCTGGCTTTCTGCGAGAAGGCGGTTTTGCGCCACGAGGGGACGATCGGGATCGAGGACGCCCCCTCCAAGGGGGCCTGCTTCTACTTCAGGCTGCCGGCGGCCCAGCCGGAGCTGCTTTAGCGATAGATTTCGCGGCGGTGTCCGATCTAGGCCGCGAGGTCGAGCGCGTCCTCAATGGCTCGCCCCACGGCCGCCACCGGAAGGCCGACCACGTTGTCGAAATCCCCCCGGATCTCGGCGATGAAGGGATCTTCATGATCTTGGACCGCGTAGGCCCCGGCCTTGTCCATATGCTTGCCGGCCAGGCGCAGAAGCTCGGGCTCGCCGAGCCTGCGTGCGCGCACCGAGCTTGCCACGGAGCGCGCGATGGACCTTTTCTCTGTCTTTCGGACCAGGGCGAATCCCGTGTAGACCTTGTGCCAACGGCCATTCAGGAGGCCCAGGATGCGCCGGGCGTCCGAGAGATTCTTGGGCTTGAGCAGAATTTGTCCGCGGCATACCACTATGGTGTCTGCCCCCAGAACCCAATCGTCGGGGTGGTCCCGGGCCACGCTTTTGGCCTTGCGCAGGGCCAGGAGTTGGACCAGTTTTCTCGGATTTTTTTCGGCGGAGCGCTCCGAGACACAGCTCGGCACGACCTTGAAGACAAGTCCGAGCTTCTTCAAGAGCTTGCGGCGCTGAGGAGAAGCGGAGGCCAGGATCAGCTTCAGTAGTCCCCCCACTTCTCGTAATGGATACGGTCGCGCGGGATCCCTTTCTCAAGGAGGGCCTTGGTGAAGCCCTCTACCAAGGAGACCGGGCCGCAGAGAAAATAGTCCGCCTCGGCCAAGTCCGCGATCTGCTTTGAGAGCACGGCGACGTCGAGGCGTCCGGTAGGTCCCGTCCAATTGTCTCCCGGCCCCATGTCCTCGGGCCGGGTGATCGTGAGGTAGACTTGAACGCCTTTCCTGCGGAACTCCTCCAATTCTTCGCGGTATAGTATGTCCGCGGGGGTTTTCGAGGAGTAAAAAAGGGAGAGTTTGTTGGGAAGGCCTCTTTCCAGGGCGTAGCGGCATATGGAGCGAAACGGGGTGATGCCCGTGCCTCCGGAGATGAGCACTCCGTGCCGGGCCTCGTCGCTGTAGCGCCATTTTCCATAGGGGCCCTGGAGCTCCACGCGGTCCCCGGCTTTGAGTCCGGAAAGCTTGCGCGTGAACTCCCCGACCTGGTTGAAGCTGATCTCAACGGCGCCCCTCTCGAAAGGCGAGGAGGCCAGCGAGTAGGCGCGGGAGGGCTTGGGCCGGCCCGGCAGTCTCAGCATCACCCACATGCCCGGAATAAACTGGAAGTCCCTCGGGACTTCTAGTCGGAAGGTTTTGACTCCCGGGGTTTCCTGCTTGGTCGAGATGATGCGGGCCGAAAAGGCCCTGGCGGGGCTGGCCTGGAGGGCCGCTGGCCCTCCGGTCATAGGGCCCGGAAGCCTTCCTCGGATTGACGCGCCATGCGGGTGCCAGCGCCCAGCCACTCCAGGTAGGGCTTGGAGCCGCCCGTGATCGGGAGCGCTATGATCTCGGGGACCTTGGCGGGGTGCTTCTTCCTGATGTATTGAAGAAGCTCCCCCATGAGCCCGGTCTTGGTCTTGATTACCAGGAGTATTTCAACCTCCTTGCGGAGCTTTCCCTCCCACATGTAATGGGAGCTGACCTGCGGCACCTCGCTCACGCAGGCCGCGAGCTTCTCCTGGACCAAGCCCGAGGCGATCTCCTCGGCGGCCTTGGCGTCGGGAACCGTGGATAAAACGACGCAGTACTTTATGCTGTCCATGTCCCCATGGTAGCAAAAAGCGCGGGCGCGGGTCCCTCACCCGCGCGGAGGCGCTTATTGGCAGTAAGTGATCGTCAGATTGGAAATGAGCACGCCGCCGAAGGCCGCGAAATGTTGGGAGGTGATTTTGCCCTCGGCGTTCCTGAAATAGATGTCCCCATCGGAATTGACGCGCACGGAGTCAAAGCCCTTCTTGGGATCCTTGGCCGTGAGAGTGAAGGTCTTGGCCGGAAGGGGATTGTCCCGATTGAAATATTTGATCATCTCTTCTTCGATCTCGGCTGCGACCGCGCCTCCCGAGAAAGCTATGGCCGCCCAGTAAGGGTGCGAGATGCCGTGCTCTCCCGCGATCAAGGCCGGGCGGGTCAGACTCAGCTCGCAGATCGGCCGCTTGAAATTCATGGTGAAGCTGATGGGGCCGTTGGCCCCTTTCTGAGTCATGATGTTGGGGTTGTCATAGGAAGGCGGGAGCACGGCCTTGCCCTCATACTCGGTGCGGGCGTCCACGATGACGACCCGGGTGTTCTCAGCCACGTTGGACAAAGTGATTCCCAGGTCCGCCAGGGCCTGCTCCGCTGAGACGTGTTTCTTGGTGGCGTCCACGCCGCTGACCTTGAGGAATACCGTTTTTTGAGGAGTCGCTTCGGCGTCGTTCTGTTGAGCCGCGACTTTCCCGGAGGCCGCCGGAGCCGAGAAGTAGTTCTCGCGTCCCACCTGATCCATCAACTGGCGCATCGCGGGACCTGTCAGCCCCTGGGGGGCGAGCTGCGCGGAGAGATTGGCGGTCAGCAGCGGCATGAGGATGGGTACCAGCGTCATTTTAAATTTCATAATTCTCCTATGAGGGCGACAATAAATGATAGAGGATATGCCCAAGGCTCGCGAGGGTCCTTGAGCCCAGCGGATTCTAGGCCTTTGGGCCTATGTTATCCACAGGACTTCGCCGCGAAGTTTTGTGGATATCCCCTTTGCGGCGCTACCGATACGTGAGAGAGCCGATCACGTGGATCTTGAGCATATTGGAGGCCTTGTGCTTGGCGGTGCCGCCGGCCGTGATGAGGACGGTCTCGCCCTTCTGCAGGAGGCCCGCCTTGACCATGAGGCGTTCCCCGATGGCGAGCATGGTGTCGGTGGATTGTCCGAGCGGGCAGAGGATGGGAGTGACTCCCCAGTAGAGCGAGAGCTGGTTGAAGGTCGTGGCCAGCGGAGTCAGGGCGTAGATGGGGGCGCTCGGACGGTACTTCGACATGATGTGCGCGGACCATCCCGTCATGGTGTAGACGGCGACGGCCTTGGCTCCGGTCGCGTTGCAGGCGTCTCGCGCGGCCCGGGCCAGTGCGTTGGCAAATCCCGTTTCCTGGGTGTCTATGAGGCCCTGCGGCAGGTGCGGATACTTGAACGGGGACTTCTCCGCCTTGGCGATGATTTCCGTCATCATGGTGACTGCCCCGACCGGATGCAGGCCCACCGCGGTTTCCCCGGAGAGCATCACCACGTCGGCGCCGTCGAAGATCGCGTTGGCCACGTCGGAGGCCTCGGCTCGGGTGGGGTAGGGCTGTGAGATCATGGACTCGAGCATTTGAGTCGCCACGATGCATAGCTTTCCCGCCTCGTTGGCCTTGCGCACCAGGAGCTTCTGCGCTACGGGGACGTCTCCCGGGGAGAGCTCGACGGCCAAGTCCCCGCGCGCGACCATGATGCCGTCGCAGGCGTCCAAGATCGGGTCTATGCGCTCCAGTGCGAGGGGATGCTCGATCTTGGCGATGACCTTCATGTTGGAGCCCGCTTGTCGCACCATTTGCCTGGCCCGGTGGATGTCGTCGGGGCTCCTGACGAAGGATAGGGCCACGTGGTCGAGGCCCAACTTCAGCCCCATCTGCAGGTCCCGGATGTCCTTGGAGGTCAAGGCCGGCAAATCTATATCGGCCCCGGGAAGATTGATGCCCTTATGCTCCTTGAGAAGCCCCCCCACCATGACCTCGCACTCCACGCTCGAGGAGGCGGTCTTGAGGACTCGAAGGACGATGGAGCCGTCATCGAGGAGTATTTTTGAGCCCTTCGATACGGTCTTCGGTAGCTTCGTGAAATTCGTCGAAATCTCATTCTCGGTGCCGGGCACGTCGTGGGTCGTGATGCGCAGGCGCGCTCCTTTCTGGAGCGCCACCGGTTCGGCGTTCCTGAGGCGGCCTACGCGCAAGCGCGGCCCCTGCAGGTCCATCACGGCCGCGCAGGCGATCTTGAGCCGCGCGGAGGTCCTGCGTATGAGGCTGACGTGGCTCGACAGTTCCGCCATGGATGCGTGGGAGCAGTTGAGGCGGAAGGCATTGGCTCCGGCTTGGAGGAGTGCCGCCACGGCCTCGGGCGTGGCCGAGGCCGGGCCCAAAGTGGCCAGTATCTTCGCCATTTTTTGGCGGGAACGGCTATTGAGCGATGACGGGCTATCCAGCATAAAGCTCCTTGAGTTTCTTGGCGTTGGCCGGAGAGGCGATTCCCCTTTCCGTGACTATGGCGCTCACGAGCCCGTGGGGAGTTACGTCGAAGGCGAAGTGGCGGGCTTTTGCGCCGGACGGGGCGATGGGCCGGCCGAAAATCTTCAGGACTTCATCCGGGCCGCGTTCCTCTATCGGAATGCGGCTCCCATCGGGGCAGGCGAAATCGATGGTGGTGGAAGGGGCCACCGCGTAAAAGGGGATCCCATGGTGGCGCGCCAGGATCGCGAGCCCGTAGGTGCCTATCTTGTTGCAGACGTCTGCGTTGGCCGCGATGCGGTCGCTGCCCACGATGACCGCGTCGATCCTGCTGATTTTCATGAGGTGGGCCGCCATGTTGTCCGTGATCAAAGTTGCTGGCACCTTGGCCCGCATGAGCTCCCAGAGGGTCAAACGGCTGCCCTGCAGATAGGGCCGGGTTTCGCAGGGGTAGACATGCTCGATTTTCCCCAAATAGTGGGCGTAGCGAATGACTCCCAGGGAGGTCCCGAGCCCCGAGGTCGCCAGGGCTCCGGCGTTGCAGTAGGTGATGACCCGCGAGTTCTTGGCAAGCAAAGAGGCCCCGAGCCGCGCCATAGCTTGGTTGGCCGCCAAGTCCTCGGCATGGAAACGCTCGGCCTCGCGCGCCACGGCCTGGCCCATCCCCCGGCCCGGCGAGCGGCGGGCCACGGCGAGCATGCGCTCGACCGCGTGGGCGAGATTGACCGCCGTGGGGCGGGCCCGGCGCAGGATCTCGGCCGCTTTCTCAACCGATGCAAGAGAGCTTTGCCGCGCGGCCAAGGCCATCCCGTAGGCGGCCGCCACTCCGATAAGAGGAGCTCCCCGCAATGCCATGTCCCGAGTGGCCTTGGCCACGCTTTCCGGGTTTCGGCAGTTCAAATAGAGGATTTTGGCGGGAAGGAGGCGCTGATCCAGGACTTCCAGGCGTTCCCCCCGCCAGCGCACGGGAGCGACCGGATCCTTGAGGGGGAAGTCCTTGGCTTTCGTCATATCTTTTAAAGCGGAACACCCGCGGCTGTCAGGAAAGTCGCCGCGGGTGTTCCCCCAGATCAGTTGGCGCGCAGCGATGCTTTTTTAAGGAATCGACTCCATGACCCGCTTGAGCTGTTCCTCGGTGCGTCCAACGATCTCGACGGTTTTTTCCCGGCCATTGGCTCCCCGCAGGATGTTCACCTTGCGCGCAGACACCTCGAAGAACTCCGCCAAATAGTTTTTCAAGGCCGAGTTGGCCTTTTCGTCCACGGCCGGGGCCGCCACTTTGACTCTCAGCACGCTGCCGATGCGGCTGACGACCTCATTGTCAGGGGCATTCGGGATGACGCGGACTTTGACGATCATTCATGCCTCCTTTGCGTCATGCAAATAACAATGAGCCGATGCGCACGTGAGTGGCTCCTTCTTCAATGGCGATCTCGAAATCACGGCTCATTCCCATGGAGAGCTGCGCCTCGGCGCGGCCCCCGAAGAACTGCTCAAAGGCCTGGCGCAGGCGCCTGAAATGGGGCCTTGTTTTCTCAACGGGATCCTCGGCCGGGGCGATGGCCATGAGCCCGCGGATGTCCAGATGGGGGCGGGCCTGAAGCTGCGCAAGGACCTCGCCCAGGGCCTCCAAGGCCAGGCCCGACTGCTGCTGCCGGCTCGTGAGCTTGACTTGAACCAGAATAGGAAGGCGCCTGCTTTGCTCGATTAGAAGTTTTTCCAAGATATCCGCCAGTTCCACGCTGTCTAAAGAGTCGATAACGTCAAAAATGCCTAAAGCCTTCTTCGCCTTGTTGGTCTGAAGGTGGCCTATGAGGCGCCACTTAGCTTTCTGCGCCAGGGGGCCGAGGGCCGCCTTTTTCGCGGCGGCTTCCTGGACCCGGTTCTCGCCGATTTCCTGGATGAGGCCGGATTCGAGCAAAGCCTTCATTCCTTCAAGCTTCGCGTACTTGGTGACGGCCACCACCTTGACCGAGTCGGGATCCCGCCCCGAGCGCCGAGCGGCTTGATCCACGCGATCTCGAATTCGTCTTAAATTGTCAAGGACCATGCTAAAGTCCAACAAAGGTATTTTATCAAAATTCATCCCGTAAAACAATCCCCCGCCCCGGGAACCGGGGCGGGGGATTCCTAGTCTTTCGCGTCTTTTTAATTAATACATGTCTCCGCCGTGGCTGTGCGCGGCCGCGGGAGCGTCCTTCTTCTCCGGGATGTCGGAGACCAGCACCTCGGTGGTGAGAATGGTCCCGACGATGGAGACTGCGTTCTCGAGCGCGGTGCGGGTGACCTTCAAGGGGTCGACGACTCCGGCCTTGAATAGGTCGATGTATTCCCCGGTGGCGGCGTTGAGCCCCACACCGTTGTTGGAGGACAGGATTTTCTGGACCACCACGGAGCCCTCGAAGCCCGAGTTCTCCGCGATTTGGCGAATCGGAGCTTGGAGAGCCCGGCGCACGATCTGGGCGCCGGTGGTCTCATCCTCGTCCTCGCCCTTGAACTTCTCGAGGGTCTCGGAGGCACGCAGGAGGGCTACTCCGCCGCCCGCGATCATCCCTTCCTCGACTCCGGCGCGGGTGGCATGGGAGGCGTCCTCCACCTTGGCCTTCTTGGCCTTCATCTCGGTCTCGGTGGCGGCTCCCACGTTGATGACGGCGACTCCGCCGGAGAGCTTGGCCAGCCTCTCCTGGAGCTTCTCCTTGTCGTAATCGGAGGTGGTTTCCTCTATCTGCTTGCGGATGGAATCGGCGCGCTTCTTGATGTCGCTCTTGTCGCCGGCTCCGTTGACGATGGTGGCGTTGTCCTTGTCCACGACCACTCTCTTGGCGCGGCCCAGCATGTCCAGGGACACCTTGTCGATCTTGTGGCCGAGCTCCTCGCTGATGACATCTCCTCCGGTGAGGACGGCGATGTCCTGGAGCATCTCCTTGCGGCGGTCTCCAAAGCCCGGGGCCTTCACGGCGCAGGCCTTGAGGGTCCCGCGCAGTTTGTTGACCACGAGGGTCGCCAGGGCCTCTCCTTCCACGTCCTCGGCGATGAGGAGGAAGGCCTTGCCCGTCTGGACGATCTTCTCGAGGACCGGCAGGAGGTCGGACATGGCCGAGATCTTCTTGTCGGTGATGATGATGTAGGGATCGTCGAGCACCGCCTCCATGCGCTCTGAGTCGCTGACGAAGTACGGGGAGATGTAGCCGCGGTCGAACTGCATGCCTTCGACCACCTCCAAGGTGGTCTCGGCGGATTTGCCCTCCTCGACCGTGATCACGCCCTCGTGCCCCACGCGCTCCATGGCCTGGGCGATGAGGTCTCCGATGACACGGTCATTGGCCGAGATGGTGGCGACTTGGGCCTTCTCTTCCCGGGTCTTGACTGGCTTGGTGCTCTTCTTGAGCTCCTTGACCACGAGTTCGACCGCCTTGTTCATGCCCCTTTGGATGGCCTTGGCGTTGGCGCCGGCGGTGATGTTCTTGACCCCTTCCTGAAGCAGGGACTGGGTGAGCACGATGGCCGTCGTGGTTCCGTCTCCGGCGACGTCGCTGGTCTTGGAGGCGACCTCCTTGACGAGTTGGGCGCCCATGTTCTCGAAAGGCTCCGGGAGCTCTATGTCCTTGGCGATGATGACTCCGTCATCGACGATTTGCGGAGAGCCGAACTTCTTCTCCAGCACCACGGACCGGCCCTTGGGGCCCAAGGTGATCTTCACGGCATTGGCGAGCTTGTCCACGCCTTCCTTAAGCTCCTTGCGGGCCTCCTCTGCGAAAATAATCTGTTTTGCCATTTAATCGCACCTCTCCTTTTAGAATCAGGTTACTTCAGCACGCCGAGAATATCGTCTTGATGCATGATCAAGTACTCGACGTCGTCGAGCTTGACCTCGGATCCCGAATATTTGCCGTAAAGGATGCGGTCCCCGGGCTTTACGTCCATGGGAAGGACCTTCCCGTCCTCGGTGATCTTGCCCTTGCCGGCGGCCACGATCTCCCCCTCTTGTGGCTTCTCCTTGGCGGTGTCGGGGATGATGATGCCCCCGCGCTTGGTTTCCTTCTGCTCAACGGGCTTTACCAGCACGCGGTCGCCAAGAGGCTGCAATTTGACTTTGGTCAACGTCGCTTCGGCCATATGGTCTTACCTCCGGATATTAGTGTGTCTGACTGAGATTATGAGGTCGAGCTTTATTGGCAGTCGCTCTTCCTCAGTGCTAATTATATCACAGCGGGCTGAAAACTGTCAATCAAATCTTGGGAGTGCTAATTATAAGGGAAGGTTCGGCGGCGTCTATTTCCCGAATTTTGAGGTGAAGCCCTGGAATAGCTCGGCCAGGGTCCGGGTCTTGGCCAGTTCACGCTCCTTCTGCGCCA
This sequence comes from Elusimicrobiota bacterium, assembly GCA_016218575.1. Lineage (NCBI taxonomy): Bacteria > Pseudomonadati > Elusimicrobiota > Elusimicrobiota bacterium. The sequence goes on along the minus strand of JACRDN010000022.1, from coordinate 47,810 downwards.
GCTCGGCCTCCAGCCAAGCCGCGCGCCGAAGGCGCGCTTCGAGCTCCTGAATCAGCCGGGTCCTACGCGCGGATCGGTGCTCCATTTGCCTCAACTCCTTGAAAGCGCCCTGAGATAAGACAGCACCTCCGCGGCGTCGCAATTCTTCTTCAAGCACTCCTTGGCCCGGGAATGGGCGTCCGAGAAATCCGGGTGGGTCAGGACCCAAAGGAAATCCCGCCGCGCTTCCTGGTCTTGCCCTAGGCCCGCGTGGGCGTAGCCGCGGTAGAGGTGGTTGAGGGCGAGCCAAGCGTCGCCTCTCTTGATGGCAAGGGCCTGGTCGAACCAGTTGACGGAGTCGCGCAGCACTTCAGGAGAGAGGCAGCGGTCTCCTGTCATCCCGCAGGCTAGGCTCAGGAGCTTTCGGTTGAATTGCCTCGGATCGGCCTGGGCTTTCTTGAGGATAGCGCCGCCGGCCTGTAGAGAGCCCTCCAAATCCCCGGTTTTATAGAGAAGCATCGCCTCCAAGAACTGGAAATAGAGGCTGTCTGGAAAGCTCTCCAGCAGCTTGCGGGTAATTTGAAGGGCCTGAGCGTAATCGCCGCGGTCGGTGATGTAGATGCTGCAGAGAAACTGCGCGGCCTGCCGCGAGCCGTAGCGGCCCCTGTCCATGGCGAGCCGCATTCTTTCAAGACCCCTGTCCTCGTCGCCGCGCACGCCGAACAGGAAGCCGAGCTTGAGCAGGCCCCTGAAATGGTCCACTTGGTAGTCGTAGACGCCGAGGCCCAGATAGGCGTCGTAGTATTCCGGGTCGCTCTTGAGGCATTTCTTGAGGTGCTTGAGGGCCTTCTTGCCGTCGAAATAGGCCTTGAGCCATTGCCCCCTCATCATATGCCATTGCCCGCGGGTCCCCAAGGCCATTCCCATAACGAAATGGGCGTCGGCCTTGACGGACTTGTCCTCCGAGTCGGTCAAGGGCTCCGCCTTGGCCAAGGCGGCCTCCACGTCGGCCTCGAAGAGGCCCTCCAAGGTGGGGGTGTCCTTGAAGAGCCCGTACTCCTGGAAGGATTGCCACCACAGGGCTCCAGACTCGGCCAAATACCCGAAGGGATTGTCCGGCTCGAGGGCGATTATTTCCCGGAACGAGGCTCGCGACTGCTCGTAGTTCAGGTCGTACAGGTTCTTGAGGCCCGTCTCGATTCGTTCGGCCGCCTGGGGGCCCAAGCCCAGGGCCGCCTCGGGCAGCAGAAGTAGGGCCAGGAGGGCCTTATTCGGCATGGCTCTCCTGGCCCTGGGCGCAAGATTGCCTGTCCCCCCATCGGCAAGCTTGGCGGTAGGCTTGGGAGAGTTTCTCTCGGGATTCGAGGATGTCCACGGGGCTTGCGCGGCCGCGGGTCAAGTCCTCCAACTCGCGCAGGCCGAGTTCGATGGCCCGGCGCTGATCCGAGAGAGCCTGCCTTTCGTTTCCCCGCGCGGCCTCGAGGTCCGCCTTAGCCGAAAACACCTCGGGCGCTCGGCCCCGGGATTTGGACCTAGCGAGCTCGATAGCACCTTGCGCCGCGGGCCAGTCCTTGCGGGCAAGCGCCGCGCGGGCCAGTCCGAGGTCCGTCCGGAAGTCTTCCGGCGTCGCCTGCGCGGCCTTGGCGTAGGCCTTGGCCGCGGCCCGGTGTTTTCCGGCGCCTCGGTAGGAGTCCGCCAGCCGCAGCCAGCCCGCGCCGTCCTTGGGGTTGAGCACGGTGTATTCCTTGAACGCGCGCGAGGCGCTCTCCCAGCGCCCAAGCCTCATCTCGATTTTACCCAGCAGCAGGTGGGCTTGGGCGTTTCCGGGGTCGAGGGAGAGGCTTTTGGCGAGGTCGCTTTCCGCCTCGGGAAATTTCGCGTTTTCGTAGCGGGCCTGGCCCCGGCGGAAATGGCAGTGGGCCAGCAGAGAATTTCCGTCGGAAGGGGTCCAGGCCCGTATGGCGCGGGTGCAATACTCGATCTTCTCCTCAAGCCCGCTCAGGCGTTCGGCCCGGCGCAGGTTCTTGAGGAACTCGTCGGCTCCCCAGGCGGGGCGCAGGAGCCCCAGCAGGAGGAAAGCCAGCCTCAAGCGGCCTCCTTCTTGTCGTTCCAAAACCGGCGGATGTAGTCCCAGCCCTCCTCGGCCTTCTCCACCACCGCGAAGAGCTTCGTGTCCTCCCAGGAAATCATTCCCTGCTCGGCCAAGAACTTGAAGTCTATGAGGCGGTTCCAGAACTCCCGGCCGAACAGAACGATCGGCAGCGGCCTTTTCTTGCCGGTCTGGACCAAGGTCAAAGTCTCGAAAAGCTCGTCCAGGGTTCCATAGCCTCCCGGGAAGGCCACCAGGGCCTTGGCCCGCATCATGAAATGCATCTTGCGCAGGGAGAAGTAATGGAACTGGAAGCTCAGGTCCGGGGTGATGTAGGGGTTGGGATCCTGTTCGTGGGGCAAGGTGATGTTGAGGCCGATGCTCTTGAACCCCGTCTCGAAGGCTCCCCGGTTGGCCGCCTCCATGATTCCAGGCCCTCCGCCGGTGACGATCACAAACTCCAGGCTCTTGTCGGCCCGCTGGGCCCGTGAGATGAGGGCCGCGAAGCGCCGGGCCTCCTCGTAGTAGCGCGATTGCTTCAAGCGCTGGTAGGCCAGGTCGAGGCGCCGCCGAAGCTCCCGGTTCTTGGGATCGGCCGGAAGCTTCCGCTTGGCCGCGTCCACCTGCTCTTGGGCTTCCTGCCTCGAGATCAGCCGGGCCGAGCCGAACACCACTATGGTGGACCGGATCTTGTGCTCGCGCAGGATCAGTTCGGGCTTCAAGAGCTCCAATTGCAGGCGCACGGGGCGCAGGTCCTTCTTGCGCAGGAATTCGTTGTCCTCGTAGGCCTTGAGATAGGCCCTGGAGGACTTGATGCGCTGGATCAAGGCCTCCTTTTGGGAAACGGTGATTTCGGGGTCGTCTTTTTTCATGTTCATTGGATTTTCAGGGTTCGAGGAAGCCATAGGCTGAGATTGGGCACGTAGGTGACCAGGGCCAGGACGCCGAGGAGCAGGGCCCAAAACGGGAGCACGGCGCGGTAAAGGACCGGCAAGGGGCGCTCGAAGCGCCGGCTGGCGAGGAATAAATTGAGGCCCAAGGGCGGGGTCATGTAGCCGATTTCGAGGTTGAGCAGGAACAGCGCCCCCAGGTGCACCGGATCGATGTGGTACTTCAGGGCCACGGGAACTATGATGGGCACCACGATGATGATGGCCGAGAAAATCTCGACCATGTTGACGACGAGCAGGAAGACATTGAGCAAAGCGAGAAAGCCCCAGGGGTGGCGGATATGGGCGCTCAGGAACTTGAAAAGCCGGCCGGGGACCTCCGCGTCTATGAGGTAGTTGGTGAGCCCCAGGGCCGTGCCGAGAACGATAAGGATGGCTCCCACCAATATTTGGCTTCTCACCATGATCCCGGGGATGTTCTTGAAGTCCAGGTCCTTGTACATCAGCGTTTCTACGACCAGGACGTAAAATGCCATGACGGCGGCTGCCTCCGAGGCCGTGAATTTGCCGCTGTAGATGCCCCCCACTATGAGGAAAGGCAGCGGGATCTCCCAGAGGGCTGCGCGCGCGGCCTGGAGCAGGGCCTTCACGGAGAAAGGCGGGCGAGGAACCTTGTGGCGCGCGGCCACGGCCATGGCGTAAATACCGAGTGCCGCAAGGAGTACGAGGCCCGGAACGGCGGCGGCCGCGAAGAGCTTGTCCACCGAGATCTTCCCCACCAAAGCGTAGAGGATGATGGGAAGGCTCGGGGGAAAAAGGAGCCCCAGGCTTCCCGTGGTGCTCACCAGCCCCAGGGAAAAGCTCTCTGGGTAGCCCTGCCGGCGCAGGAGAGGATAGATCAGCCCGCCCAAGGCGATAATGGTCACGCCCGAGGCGCCGGTGAAAGCCGTGAAAAGGGCGCAGGCCGCCAGGCCCGCCACGGCCACGCCTCCCGGCATCCAGCCGAACAAGGCCTCGGCCAAGGCCACGACCCTCTGCGGCGCCCGGCTCTCGGCCAGGACGTAGCCCGCGAAGGTGAAGAGGGGTACTGCGACCAAGGACGGCAGGGCCGCCAGCCGCGCGAGCTCGATGATCACGGCCGATGATTCGATCCCCGCGCTCCTAAAAAGAAGGAGGGCTATTCCCCCCAGGAGCGCGAAGATGGGAGTGCCCAGGAAGGCCAGCGCCAGGGCCGCGGCGGCGACAAGGATCGTCATCTTGATTTCCGCAAGGCGAAGGCGCGCAGGACGGTGTGCAAAAATACCAGCAGGAAACCCAGGGGAATCACCGAAAGCAGGAGCCAGCCGGGAACGTCGAGGCTCCCCAAATGAAAAAGAGTCGCCCCGGAGGCGCGCTCGTCGCGCAGGAAATCCCATGAAGCCTTGAATAGGAGGAAAGTCACGGCGGCCGTCACGAGCTGGATGAGCTCGGTCGGGATGGAGAAGCGGTTCTTTCGCTCGGAGCTCGGGGTTTCCCAGGCGAAGTGTTTGCCCTCGGCCGTGGCTAGGGCCGCGCCCAGAAAGCCCACCCAGAGCACGAGGTGGCGCACCAAGGTGTCGGCCCAAAGCAAACCGCTGGCAAAGAGCTGTCTCATGAGCACCTGGAGGAAGGAGAGCGCCACGATGGCCGAAAGGAGAAACACCAGCAGGGCTTTTTCGACGCGGATCAGGCGGGCCAGCATTCTAGCGGCTCGTGGACTCGTTTTTCCCGTTTTTACCGGCGCGCAATTTTTCCAAGGACTTCTCCACTTTTTTAAGGAGTTGCGCCGAGTAGAGCCTGCCCGCCAGTTCCTGGCGGGCTTTCTTGCCAAGCTCTTGGTAGAGCTCGAGGGTATCGGGGGATGGCTTTCCCGAAAGAACGAGACCCTGCTTCTGCAGGGATTTGAGAGCCTGGTCGTTTTCCTCGCGGGAGAGCTGGTTTAAGCGCTTGAGGTGCTTGGCGCTGATTTCGAGGAGAGTCTTCTGCTCGGCCTCGGAGAGCTGGCCATCGAAGAACTTGTTGGAGATCAGGACGGCCCCGGTGGCGTAGGCCATGGGCACGGGATAGATGTATTTCGTCCGGGTAAACCACTGAAGGGCCAAGACCCCCATGGGCGGGCCATAAACCGCATCGATCATCCCCGTTTGCAGGGAGGACAGGACATCCACCACGGAAAGCGGTATGGGGCTCACCCCGATGGCGCCGTAAGCGGCCTGGGCGATGGGGTCGCCCTCCCACACCCACATTTTGGCCTGCTTCATGTCCTCCGGTCCCCGGATCGGCTTCTTGCTGAAGAGGTAGACAGAGCCCAGGTCCACCCAGCCCAGGAGCCGGTAGCCTCCCTTCCGGACCGCCGCCTGGAAGTCCGGGTCGAAAAGCTTGTGGACATGGTCCACTTCCTGGACGTTTTGGAAAAGCCAAGGCGAGTCGAGCACGCGCACCTCGGGGGAGATCTCGCCCAAGCCCACGCCGGTGAATCCCGCGGCGTGAAGCTGGTTGATGCGGATTTTCTTGACCACGTCCTTCTCGTCGCCGGAGACGCCTCCGGGATACATCTTCAGGGCGAGCGCGCCGCCGGTCTTCTCCCGCAGCTCGGCGTTGAGCTCGGACATCACCTTCATCCATGTCGAGCCCTCTGGAGCCAAGGTCGCGAACTTGACGTGCTTGGCCGCGGCCCGGGCCGGGCCCGCCAAGGCCTGCAGTAGGCATCCCAGAAAAAGCGCCCGCGGCAGCCTCGACTTAAAAGTAATCATCGGCCTTCTCCAAGAGAGCCTTGGCCCGGCCCTTGGCAACCTGGTCGGCGAGCCGCGCGTCGGGCAAGGAGCCTGGCGCGGCTTCCTTGATCTTTTTCAAAAGATCGGCGAAAAGCTCGCGGTCCTGGGCCGCGACCGCGTAATAGCGTGCCTCGAGCCAGTAGCCCATGAGGTAGCGGCCCTGGGTGCGGCGCCGGGCCTCCTGGAAATGGGCCTTGGCCTTGCCAAGGTTGCCTCCCAGGAGCGGCGGGCGGGAGGCGTAATAGAGCCCAAAGAAGAGGTCGGCCCCCGCGAAATTGAAGTCGGGTCCGAGCTCCAGGACCGGCTTCATGAGGGCCACGGCCTTGGGAAGCTCGGAAACGGCCTCCGGGGAATCCTTGGCCAGGTTCACGGCGTTGGCCCAGCCGAAGGCCGTCCAGAACAGGGCGGGGACGTCGGCCTTGGAGGCCGAGCCCAGGGCTTTCTCGAGGCTCTCCAGATCCATGTCCCTGAGCCGGGCCCAGTCCCTCTTGCGGGCCAGGGCCTTGAGCCCGTAGTCCCGGCCGCGCTCGTAGAGGGCCTTGGCGCGCTCGGGAGCCGAATCCTCCAGGAAAAGGAAGGCATAGCCGTTGAAGCCCTCGGCCGCGAGGAGGTTGAGGCGGGCGTTGTCTGGCTCGTTGCGCAGGAGGACTTCCAGCAGCTTGAGCTGGCCCGCCATCGCGTCCTTGGCCAGGGCTGGATCGGGCTCCTCGTAGAAAGCCCCCGCGCCCCCCTCCAATAGCGCCGCGGTCGAGCGCAGCGCCGCGCTCTTGAGGCTGCAGCCGGACAAGCCCAGAGCCGTCAATAAAAGGAAGAATCTCATTCGGCGTCATACATTAGCAAATTGGCCACTTCATCGGCGATCGCGGGGCTGGCGGTAAGCCCGGGGGAGTCGATCCCGATCAGATTCACCCAGCCGGGAAGGCCGCGGGAGGATTCCTCGGCGAGCACGAAGTCGCGGAAGCTGCCGTCATCGGAAAGCTTGGGCCGGATTCCGGCCGTGCCCGGAACCAGGTCCTCTAGACGCAGCTCCGGCAGGTAGCGCCGGGCCGCCCGCCAAAAGGACTCCTTGTGGGAGGGCTCCACCGAGTAGTCCAAGCCAGGCGTTGGGAAAGCGTTCGGGCCCAGGCGCTGCCGGCCGAGCCTATCCAAGGTAAGATGAATTCCAAGGCCGTGGGCTTCGGGAATGGGATAGACCAAGGTCTCTAGGGGAAGCTTGCGGCGCAGGTTGAAATATTCCCCCTTGAGGTAGCGCAGGCGGTACCCGGCCGCATCGGGGTCTATCCCGGCCAGGGCCGCGACCTTGTCCGCCCCGAGCCCCGCGGCGTTGACCACCGTGCGCGCCAGGATCGGCTCTGCCTCTCCCGAGACTTGGAGGCGGTAGCCGCCGCTCTCGCGCTCGACGCGCAGAAGCTCGGCCTTCCACAGAAATAAGGCGCCGCGGTCCCGGGCCTGGCCCAGGTAGAAGCGCATCAGCTCCTCCGAGTCGAAAATCCCGGACTCGGGGGACCATAGCGCCGCCGCGGCCGAGACTCCCGGGGCCAGGCGCGTGATCTCCCCCGGCTCCAGGATTCTCAAGCCCTCGACCCCGTTTTCAAGTCCGCGGCGAAGGAGGCTCTTGAGCTCGGAAACCTCCGAAGGATCGCAGGCCGCCACGAGCTTGCCCGTCTTGCGGCAGAAGAGATCGTGGCGGGAGCATAGCTCGTAGAGTTGGAGGCGGCCGCTCAGGCAGAGCCTGGCCTTGAGGCTCGAGCGCGGGTAATAGAGCCCGGCGTGGATCACCTCGGAGCTCCGGCTCGAGGTCTCAAGGCCCTGCCTTTCATGGCGTTCCAGGACCACCACTTCCCGCCCGGGGCCGGCCAGGCGCCGGGCCACGGCCAGGCCCACGGCCCCCGCGCCCACGACCGCGACGTCGACGCGGGTCATAAGGCCCTGTCAAGTAATAATATGATCATATTATTACTTGACAGGGCCTAACTTGGAGCCGGGGCCTTGGCTGATGCCGCGGCTGGTGCTGTTGAATATCTGGAAGGCCTGCTGGCCGCGCACCGAGACGACCCAGCGCGAGGGGCCCGGGCCGCGGTTCAAGGCGTAGGCCAGATCAATTCGGATCACTCCGCCGCTCTGGGAGCGCGTCGAGCTCATGCGCAGGCCGACTCCGACGTCGGACTTGAACCGCGCCAGGGAGTAGCCGCCTGCTTGGGGCAGCACCACTCCCGAGTCGAAGAAGACCACGCCCCCGAAGCGCAGGAGGTGCAGGTATTCCCCGGGGAGAAAGAATCGGTTCTCGAGGTTGAGGAGAGCCGATTTGGCTCCGGTGAAGCTGTTGTTTTTGTAGCCGCGCAGGCCGGTGTTTCCGCCCAGGACCATTTGCGCGTCGGAGTCCAGGTTGTGCCCGAAGTTGCCCTCGAGGTGCGCCACCCAGGTCTGGGCCAGGCGGTGCTGGGTCTTCCAAAACAAGTTGAGGCTGCCGTAGAGAAGGCTGTTTTCCCAGCGTCCTTGCGCGACCCTGCCGCTCATGCCCGCCTGGCCCAGCAGGAACCGACCCTCGGAGAGGGAGAGCCCTTGCTGGTCGGCGACATTGACCAGCCAACGGTCCCGGGTCGAGCCGGTGTATTCGCCTTGGAACCAAAACACGCTCGAGAGCTCGTTTCCCATGTTGAAATCCTCGACCCGCTCCATCTTGTTGATGTAGGTTTCCTTGACGTAGCGCGGCTGGACCCAGGAATAGCGCAGGGCCGGCCCGGAGAATTCGCGGTTGGCGGGCAAAGTCCCGGGCGCGGTCTGGGGCAGCTCCGAGAACCGGTCCCGCTGATATTCCCAGCCGACCTCCCCCCTTTGGACGAGCCGGGGGTCTCGCCCCAACCGCATGCCCAGGCTCGCTGAGGCCTGGCGCGAGCTCCGGAGGAATTTGGTGCTTTCCGAGGCGTTTTGGAAGAGCTGGTTCTCGGCGTTGGTGCGGGAGGCAGAGAAGGAGCCCGCGTAGGGGGTGTCCACGGAAAAGAAGGGCCTTGCGAGCTCGATTCCCACGGAGTCGCCGTGCTGGGATTGGGTATAAAAAGGAGAGAGGCGCACGCGCGAGCCCAGGAAGCGCGGATCGCTGTAGCGCAGGTCGTTGCTGATCTTGGATCCTACCTGGGAGTGTGAGAAGCCGATGGATTTTCCATAGCCCAGGAGGTTGTCCTCCGAGGCGCCGTAGGTAAAGAAGTTCTCCCCTCCCTCGGTCCCCGCGGAAACGAAGACGTTGGTGGTCCATGCGTCCTGGGTGTAGACCGCCAAGTCGAGCTTGCCGTCTGGCCGGCGCTCGGGGCGGACCTCGGCTTTCCGGAAGAATCCCAGGAAGCGCATATTGCGCTCGGACTCCAGGGCTTTAAGCTTGTCCCAGCGGTCCCCCGGCCCAAGGAGAAGCTCGCGCCGGAGCACGGATTCTTTGGAGATGAAATGGATTTTGTTGGCTATCCGGAACGGCCACCAATTCTCGCCCGGTACTCTCGGATCGAAGACGTTGAGGCGCTCCACGCGGACGTCGCTGACGGCATCCGAGGGCTGGGCCCCGGCCGCGGGGGCCCAAGACAGGGCCGCCGCCAGCCAGGCCAGCCTCCCTGTCTGACCTAGCACTATAGATTTTGACGCAGACGGGATAGGATTTCGGCGGTGGAGCGGGAGCGGTTGAGGGTGTAGAAGTGGATGCCGGGGGCACCCCCCTCCAATAGCTCGAGGCATTGGCGGCTGGCGTGCTCGATGCCGTAGGCGATGACGGCCTCTGGGTCGTTCTGGATATCCTCGAGGCGGGCGGTCATCTCCGGCGGGAGCTTCGCCTTGCACAGGTTGGTGAAGCGCTTAAGCTGGGCGTAGCCCGTCACGGGCATGATCCCCGGCACTATCGGTGCTTGGACGCCGGCCGCGCGCGCGCGGCGCACGAAGTCGAAGTAGTCCCGATTGTCGAAGAATAGCTGGGTGATGACCCAGTCGCCTCCGGCTCGCACCTTGGCGCGGAGCCTTCTCAAGTCGTCCTCCGGAGAGGAGGCCTCCGGGTGGGTCTCCGGATATCCCGCCACCGCGAGACTAAAGCCCCCCCGTCTCTTGACCGCGGCCACGAGATCCCCGGCGTAGGCAAGCTCCCGCTCTTGCGGCGGCGGGACGGCCTGGCCGTTCGGGGGGTCCCCGCGCAGGGCCACGATGTTCTCGATGCCCAATGCCTCCAGGCGGTCCAGGATTTGGATGATCTCGGCCCGGGTATGGGTGATGCAGGTAAGGTGGCAGGCCGTCTCTATTCCGATCTCGGCCTTGATGCGGCCCGCAGTCTCGACCGTTTTCTCGCGGGCCGATCCCCCCGCCCCGTAGGTCAAGGTGACGAAGGATGGGCGCAGTTCCTTGAGCCGGCGCACGCTTTGCAGGAAGCCTTCCATGTCCTCAGGGGCCTTGGGAAGGAAGAACTCAAAGGAGAATACGGGTCCGCCCTGGCGGAATAGCTCCGGAATCCTCATGGCGCGTCATTCTAGCATTCCTAGGCTGTCTTCAATAAGCCTTTGATACTCGGCGGCCATGGACGGGTCGGTGTTGGCCAGGCTCGCGATCTTGTAGTCCGCCGCCGCGTTGGCGAAGGCGCGCATGTTAACGTAGGTGGAGCCGCGGTTGCGGTAGGGGCGGTCCATGTTGGGGTTGGCGGCGATGGCACGGCTGAAGGCCTCCAAGGCCTCGGGATAGCGGCGCAGGGCGAAGAATCCGAGGCCGAGCCCGTTCAGGGTCACGGGATTGTCCGGGTCGTATTTCACCGCGAGCTCGTAATTGTCGAGAGCGCGCCTGAAGTCCTTCTGGAAGTAATAGATGTTCCCCGCGCGCAGGAAGGCCTGGCTTCCCTTGGGGTTGAGGCGTATGGCCTTGCGTATCTCCGCCAGGGCCTCCGGGTAGACCTGCTTCAAGGTCAGGATGTTGGCCAGTTGGACGTGGAGCTGGAAATCGTCTCGGTTCAGCTCCATGGCCTTGAGCGCGTCCTGCTGGGCGTCCTCGAGGGACTCGAGGGAGGCCTGGCAGAGGGCGCGTCCTGAATAGGCGTCGGCGATTGTCCCGTCCAGATCCATGGCCCTGGTGTATTCCAAGACCGCCTTGTCGTAGAGCTCCGCGTTGTGCAGGGCGTCGCCCTTGAGCACGTGCACGTAGGGGTTGGAGTCGTCGGCCTTGAGGGTCTTCTCGAGGTCCCAGATCGCGTTGTAGAAGTCGTCGTCGCGGCCCGCGGCCGGGCCGAAGCCGATCTCCGGCGAGCGCACTCCAGGGTGGAGCTGGAGGGCCACCAGGTACTCCTTGTGCGCCTGTCGGTATTGGCGCATGGCCGCGTGCGCGACCGCCTGGGCGAGATAACCCTCCGGACTTTTGAGCCCCAGGCCGACCGCGGAGTCCACGTCCTCGATCGCCTGCGGATATTCCTTGAGCGCGAGATGGGCCAGGGCCCTTTGCAGATAGGCCGGGGCGTAGGACGGGTCGGCCTCGGCGGCGCGGCCGCATTGCTCCACGGCCTTGCGAGGTTCTTTGAGGAAGCGCCGGACCTGGCAGAGGGCGGCAAGGGCCTCCGCGGAGCGGGGTGCCAGGCGCGCGGCTTGGCTGAAATCGCGCAGGGCTTTTTTGAGCTCGCCCGAGGCGGCCTCGGCTTTGCCGCGGCCGAGGAAGGCGGCGGCGCTCTTGGGGTTGAGCTCCAAGGCCTGGCTCATGGCCCGCGCCGCGGCCTCGTAGTCGTGGCTGAGCAGATGCGCTTGGCCCACGGCCTTGTAGAGCGAGGCCTGTTGGGGGTCGGCCTCGAGGGCCGTGTGGAGGTCCTCGAGGGCCCTCTTCTTGTCGCCGAGCTGCGCATAGGCCGCGGCGCGGGACTCCAAGATCCAGGAGGCGGGGACGTCCGAGGCCAACGCCGAACTCAGGGCCTCCACGGCCTTATTGAAGCGTCTGACCTTCAGATAAAGCATGCCCAGGCGCAGTTGGTATTGGGGATTGCCGGACTCAAGAGCGGCCGCGGCTTGGACGTCGCTCAAGGCCTCCTCAGGCCTTCCCGCGGCCGCGAAATAGGCGCCGCGGCGGCTGTAAGCCTCGGCGGACTTGGGATCGGCCTCGAGGGCCGCGTTGAAGTCGTCGAGGGCTTCCCGGCCTCTGTCCGCGTTGGCGTAGCAGGCCCCGCGGGCAAGCCTCAGCTCCGCATTCTTGGGCTCGAGCGCGATTCCTTCGTTGAAATCGGCCAAGGCGGCCTCTTGGCGGCCAAGGGCCAAAGAGGCCCGGCCGCGGCCGAGGAAGGCCCGGGCCTTGAGCTTGGTGGCGGGCGCCGACAAGCCTCGCCCGAAGGCCCGGGCCGCCTCCTCGAAGAGCTTCAGCGCCGCTAGGCGCTCGCCCATGACGAGGACGGCTTCCGGAGGGACCCCGGCAGCCTCCAAGGCCTTTTTGTAATCCCGCGCCGCCTCGTCCTTGCTGCCGCGCCTCCAATAGGCCTCGCCCCTGTTGTAATAGGGAGCGTAGCCCGCCATGTCCGAACGCACGGCCAAGGCGAAGTTCTTGAAGGCCTCCTCCTCAGAACCGGCGGCGATTGCCAGCGCCGCCCGGCCAAGGTAGGCGAAGGAGTAATCGGGGTTGATCTCCAAGGCCTTGCCGAAGGCCTGCGCGGCCCTCTTCTTGTCTCCCTGGAGGGCGAAGACTTCTCCCAAGAGGCCGTAGGCGGGGTAGAAATTTCGGTTGCGCCGCAGGATTTGCGTGATGTCCGCCACGCCGGCTGGATATTGGCCCAGCTCCCGGCGGGCGTAGGCCCGGTGGTAGAAATAGAGCGGGACGCCGGGATTTCGCGCGATCAAAGCGTCGAGGTCCTTCACCGCCTCGGCGGGCTTGCCGAGGGCCCGCCAGGCCCGGGCCCGGCCCTCGAGCGCCGCCGCGGACTTCTTGTCGAGGGAGAGGGCCGCGTTGAAGTTGGCCAAAGCCTCCTGGGGCTGGCCGAGGATCAGGAGCATGCTTGCCTGAAGGACGCGTTCCCCCGCGCCGAGATTGCCCAAGGAAGCGCCTTGGAGCCGGGCGAGAACTTGGCGCGCCTCGTTGGCTGACTCTTCCTGGGAGCCTAAGGCCGCCAAAGTCCGGGCGCGCAAGGCCCCCGCCTGCTCGGGATAGACGCCCATGGCGCCGGGCTCGCTTGCGGCCTTGAGGGTCCGGCTCCAGTCGCCCTTGAGGAAGAGCTCTTCCGCCCGCTGGAGGGAGGCTTTGGCTTCGAGCGAGCCCGCGGCATGAGCCGTAAGAAGGGGCCACAGAAAAGCCGCGCTTACAGCAAGCGTTTTTCGTCCGGACATGCCCTAGTAGTATAAGAGGAATTGTTACAAAATCAATATGCGCCGTTTCTTTCGTCGTGGGCCAGGCAGTTTTTCTCGGCGACCGGCATTTCTTCAAGCGCTTCGAGGGAGGAGGCCGTCAGGTCGAGAAATTCCTTTTCCTCGGCGAGCCAGGCGTATGAGTATTCCGAGCAGCGCTGGCGCACCTCCAGGGCGGAGAGGGGGCGGGCGCGGGGAATGGCCCCATGCTGGTCGAACATGTCCGGGGACTCCCCAATGACGAAGGGCTTGGGATGGGTCAGCTCGTAGTCGCCGCGCACCCAGGAGCGCAGTTTGGCTTCCTTGCTCATGAGGTTGACGAAACGGTTCTTGAGCGAGGGATGAGTGCGGCCTTCCTTTTCGATATTTTTTGCGCAGCCGAATAAGATAATGGCGCCCAGTATCCAGTCCCTGGGCTTGTAGCCCGCCCGCACCGCGAGCCGAGCTCCCAGCCAATCGGCGTGGCCCTCCACCTTCTTATCGCTCCACGGGGAGTATCCGAAATCATCATCAATCAGCTCGCCTTTGAACAAGACGGTGTTTTGAATCCAATGCCCCATTTCGTGGGAGATCGCGGCGATCAAGGCTTTTGAAGGCAATCTCAGGAGCCCTCCGTTGATCCGGATTTCTTTAAGAGATTCGATATACTTGGCGTTTATTTCGTTTTTATGCGTCAAAAAATACAAGAGGAGCTCCCCTTGGGGGAGACCGCTTCCCGCGAGCAGCTTTTTAAATATTTTTCCGCCGGCGTAGGCGTTCAGGCATTGGACCTTGGTCCAGGCTGGATCACGGACTTCATTTTTGCATGCGTCCTCGGTTGCCGGGGCCGTGAACTGTTCGGCCGACGCCGTCCCAGCAAGGCAGAAGGCCAGCGCCAAAGAAGCGGCAAGGGCGTGCCGCGAAATGCTTCTGGCCATGTCCTGGGGAGTATGGCCCGGAAACTAGAAAAATTCAAGGATGGGTGCCGCCATGTTCCCGGGCTTTGAGGGCCCAGGCCTATTCATCCCTCCGCCCCCGGGCCCCGGGGAACCCGTCCTGGGTTCCCCCCTAAAGGGGCCCCCTTCCCCACGGGGTCGTCGGGATAAATAGGCCCGAGCCCTCCAAATCGCGGTCCCAAGCAAGACCGCGGCAATTTGCTCCGTTTCCAAGCCCGCGAACTTTCGCCGGCGAAAGTTGGACTTAAAATATATTGGCAAAGGCGGCGTTTTTTATGAATCAGGTCGCCTTATCCGCCCCGGTTTGTCTCGCGGCGAAGGGCCTTTCAAAACCCCGGGAACATGGAGTGGGCGCCGGCGGCCAAAATGTCTAATGGTAACGGATGACGACGAAAGAACTTGGGCCGGGGATCCCCATCTTATTAATAGAGCGCACTTCGAAAAAGTTGTCGCCGGCAGACAGGGACCAGGGCATGGAGTTTCCGTCAAGATGCTCCCAGGCTCCTTGCCTCGATGTCCGATACGCGTAATATGAATGCCAGGCGGAGCCATTCGCCAATGAGACTATGAAGTCGGGCTTGGGAGCCCAAAGGGGCATTTTGGCCAGATATTCTTCTTCCGTCTTGATTCCCTGGGCCAGCAGCAACTCCTGCTTTGTGCCGCTGCGCTTGTTTCGATATTCGAAACTAATCAAGGTCCGATTCATGTCGGGATAGAAGTCCTCCGGCTTGCGTGTATAGACAGCATTCTCATACGGCCACCCTTGAAAGGCCAGCGCTTGGGTCTTGTCATCGAGCTGCAAAGCGAGAAGATGTTTCCTCCCAGAGAGATTGACGGTCGTTGCCACATGCCCGAAGTACCTTGCAATAAACTCCCGGTAAGTTCGGTCGAATTCGTGATCGTTGAAATCCGGATAGCGTTTTCTGAAGCTTTCGGTTACATTGAACTGGACCGCAGCGAATTTTCCTCGTCTTTTTAGATCGTATAAATCATAAAAACTCAAGAGTTCGCCATCAAAAGTGGGATAGGCACCGTTCTGGGGATCGATGAATACCCATTTCTGGAGGCTATTGGACCAAACCTCAGCGGCGACGTGCTGGCGCCCAAAGCCGCCATAGGTGAAATCATCGGAGTCGATCTCTACGGATCGAGCCGGATATCCCAACGAGCGCAGGAGCTCGGATGCGACGAGACCGTACTCGACGCAACGGTAACGCTTGGCGCGCTCGTGGACATCTTTGAGAATGTCGAGAGCTGATTCATCTTTTCTGGGCTCATTCATGCCGTCATGCTCCCACTGGGCGCTCACCCAGTCGAGAACGCGGATGATCACCTCGGGATCGTTTGCCGGCTCAAAAGCTGCCCTCTTGGCGACATAGGAGCGCAGTTTTTGGAGGGCGGAGTTGTCGGTCATGTCGAATGGATAAGAGGAAGCCCCAGGCGCAAGGAAATTATTGGTGTCGATGATTTCGATCTTTCTGAGAAGCGGCTGGTTTGCTGACATGGCGACGCAAAGCCGAGGAACGAGCAGGAATCCGATTAGGTTGATGAGCAAGATCATGATCGTGCCATTAGAAAATAGCAGATAGGATGATGCGGCGCAGCAATGGCGAGCACACCCACACGGCCAGGTTCGCTCCGGACCAGGCCCAGAGGGCGCGGGAGAAGGACTTCTCTCCCCATTTCTCGCGCAATGTCTTCAGCGCCAGGAAGGAAAGAAGGACGACGGCCGTTCCCAGCTTCTGGCGGTGACGGGATTCCCCCACGGCCACGAAGAGATGCAGGGCCGTGAGGTAGAGAACCCACGCGGCCCAGGGCCGGGCGCGGGGCTCTTTGCGGCTCATCCATATCCCGGCGAATGCGAGCGGCAAGAAAAAGACGAGGGTCGGGTCGAATCCCGGATGGAATGGATAGTAGAAGAGAGCGAGATTGATGAGGATCGCGCGCGCCAAGACCGGGAGCGGAGTTTCCTTGTAAAATTTCTTGACCGCACGGCGATAAAACTCCCCTTTCTTCAGCTCGTCCAGGGACTGGTCCGGCTCCGCGTAATTCCTGACCCCGCCTAGGCGCAGGCGCACGGTGCGCGGCACGCCCCAGGCGTAGAGGTTGAAGGAGCCCGCCGTGCCGGTGATGACGGGCCGGCCGAGGGCCCTCTGGTTGCGCAGGGCCCAGGGAAGTAAGAACATGCTGAAACTCGCCAAGATGAAAATCAAGAACCTGGCGTGTGTCGGGGTTGTTTCCGGTCTTGCGAAGTACTGGAGTGCCATCAAAATCGGCAGGAACAGCAGTACTTCCGAGCGCATCAGAAACGCCGCTCCCAGGAGAGCCCCGGCCCCGAGCGCCGTCATTTTCCCGAGGCCGCGGGAGTTTCGCGCCAGCAGCCAAAAGACCGCGGTGACGAGGAAAGTGGCGGGCGCCTCGGTGAGCAGTCGCGCGCAGGGAGAGATCAGGTCATGGTAGCAGGCGGTCGCGAGTCCGGCCGCGGCCGCCCACTTCAGCGAGCCCAGGCTTTCTCGGGCGATCAGGAATGTTAACAGGCAGGCCCCGGCCCCGAGCAGGCATTGGACGAGCTGGACCGGGAGAACCCCCCGTCCGAAAAGAGAGTAGATTCCCGCCAGGAACAGGGGATACCCCGGCGTGCGCCAGGCCAGGCCCGCCGGAATCTGGTAGCGCCCGTGGTCGAGCAGATTTACCGCGTAGAGGTGGTACTCGAGGGCGTCCCCCGCGCGCGCGGCCGGGCCCTGGCCTATCCAGGCGGCATAGGCCAAACGCGCCCCGAGCGCCAGGGCGAACACGAGCCAGGGCGCGGCTTGGGCCAGGCTAGGGAAGCTTGAGCTCGTCTTTGACATCCTTGACGCCCTTGATCGAGCGGGCCAGGGCCAGGGCGAGCCGGCGCTCCTCCTCGGTGTGCGCCAGGCCGCGCAAGGTGACCACGCTTTTGTCCACGTCCACGTTGATATGGCCGGAGCGCAGCCTGCCTTCGCCGAGAAGGGCGGCCTTGACCTTGGCGTGGATCCATTGATCGGAGACTGTTTCCCCCGCGCCGCGGTCCTTTTGCCCGGCGACGTAGCCGCCCTCCGCGGCCCCGCCCATGAAAGCCCAGAAGCAGCCGTTGAAGGCGAGGCAGAGCCCGAGCCCTCCCAGGGCTAATGCCGAGCGTGTCCGGACGCAGTTTGATATCTTCAAGTGTAGAAGTTCCGCACCCAGCGATGGGCCGCGATGGCCTCGAGCTCCCGGGGGCCGTAGTAGTCGGAGTCCGCGGCCCGGGCGTTTTTCTCCACGTGGGCCGCCTTGCGCATGCCCGGGATCACGGTCGAGACCGCGGGAAAGCTCAGGCAATACTTCAAGGCCGCCGTCGCCAAGACGGGGGCCTTTTCTCCCAGCACGGCCGGCTCCAGGGCCTGGACCCTGCGGCAGGTCTCGGCCAGGCGCTCCCCTCCGAAATAGTGGCCGCGGAAGTCCTCGGGCTCGAACCGGGTTTCGGGCCTGAGCTCCCCGGTGAGGCTTCCCTCGTCGAAGGGGCAGCGCACGACCACGGCCACCCCCTTCTCAAGGCAGAGCGGAAATAGGCGGTCCGCGGCCCTTTGATCGAAGAGGTTGAAGAGAACCTGGACCTGGTCCACCAAGCCCGATTTCACGAGCTCCAAGGCGGAGTCCGGGTCGTCGCTGTTGAGAGAGGCGCCGACGAAGCGGAGCTTGCCCTCCTTTTTGAGCCTGGCGAAGGTCTCGGCGACCTCGGGCCAGAGCGGGTCCTTGAGCCAGGCGTCGGTCCAGACGTGGAACTGCTCCAAGGTCAGGCAGTCCACGGCGAGATTGCCGAGCGAGCGCTCCACACAGAACGAGATCCAGTCCGGCGGGAAGGCCAAGGCCAGGGGCGTGCTCGGGCGCGCCGGCCACTCCATGTTGCGGGGAGGTATCTTCGTGGAGACCACAGCGCTTCGCCGCGACTCCTTGAGCGCCTTGGCGATCAGCCTCTCGGAATGCCCCCGGCCGTAGGCGTAGGCCGTGTCGAAGTAGACGATGCCGGCGTCCAAGGCCGCGCGCAGGGCCTTGAGAGACTCCGCGTCATCGGTTTTTCCCCACATGGATTTCCCGATCCCCCAACCCCCGAAGCCGATCTCGGAGACCATGAGCCCGGTCCGGCCAAGGCGCCGGCGGGGCATCGGGCTTTTAGCGGCGGGAGTTCCTGCCACGGCGCTACTTTAGCAAATTTTATTTCGAGACCCGGACCTGGAGGCCGATCTCTTCCAGGACCATGGCCACGGCCTCGCAGCGCTCCCGCGCCCCATGGTAGACCACCGCCGAGCCCTGGGTGTGAACCTCCATGGAGAATCTCCTGGCCTGGGACAAAGAGCAGCGGATGGCCTTGATGAGCTGGCGCTCGACCTGGTCGAAGGTGTGGCACTCGCAGTTGTGGAGGATGGTCTTCCACTCGTAGTCGCCGCGCGGCTCCGCCTCGG
The DNA here is from genome assembly GCA_016218575.1 of Elusimicrobiota bacterium. Taxonomy (NCBI): domain Bacteria; kingdom Pseudomonadati; phylum Elusimicrobiota; species Elusimicrobiota bacterium. The sequence goes on along the minus strand of JACRDN010000022.1, from coordinate 29,343 downwards.
AGCGGCTCTCTCGCGTGGGCCTCGCTGCGGTCGCGGGCATCAGCCCGCCCGCACGGCCACGGCCAGCCCCTCGGCGGTGGGCAGCATGGCGCAGGAGGAGAAATACTGCGGATCGGCCATGAGCTTCAAGAACTCGCGCATGGCCGGCACCCCGGCCGCGTCCTCGCCCGCGTCCTTGGGGGCGAGGTGGAGCTTGCCGAAGAGGTAGGCGTTGTCTCCCGCGACTATCCCTCCGGGGCGGACGTTTTCGACGGCCCAGCGCAGGTAGCTCGGGTAATTCACCTTGTCGGCGTCTATGAAGCAGAAGTCGAAAGGTCCTTGGGCGGCCAAAGCGGGCAGGAGCTCGAGAGCGGCCCCCTCCTCGACCGATATCTTGGAGTTAAGCCCCGCCTTGCGGATGTTCTCCCGGGCCGCGGCCGCGTGCTTGGGGTTGAATTCGAGGGTGTAAAGGGCCCCGTTCTCGGGCAGGGCTTGGGCGATCCAGCAGGCCGAGTAGCCGGCCAAGGTCCCGATCTCCACGGCCTTGACGGCCGAGCAGGCTTGGACCAGGAAGTGGAGGATTTGCCCCTCCTCGGCCCCGATGTGAATGGGAGGGATGCCCTTCTTGGGAGTCTCCTCGTGGATTTGCCGCAAGACCTCGCTCTCCCGCCCCAGGATGAGCCCCGCCCGGTGGGCCGCCGGGGAGCCTTCAAGCCTCAAATGTTGAGCCATTGCCTGATCCTCCATTTCTCCACCGCCTCCAAGGCCGGGCCGTCGCGGCGCAGCGTGTAGCGCCTCAAGAGCTTTCGCGCGTCCTGGCGCAGGGCCTTTTGCTCTGGCTCGAGCAGAGCCACCCGGTTCTGCCGGAAGGCGAACTCGATGAACCCCAGGGCGTCGGCCACGGTGCGCGCCTCTCCCCCCGCCGTGAACTGCTTGGCGTAGGCCAGAAAAAGGTGGCGGTAGCGGGTGCCAAGCAGGCGCGCGCTCTGCGGCAAAAAGCGCGCGGCCTGCCACAGTCGCTCGACTTCCAGGGTCTCGGTCTTGTTCATGCGCGGCTCGGGTCCGTGAGAGCCCATTATAATATAATCCCGCGGTCCGGGATCAGGCCGGATCAGCGGAGTTGGACGGGGTGAAGGCGGGCCGTTTTATCGCTGCCGCCGGTGAGCAGCCATTTTCCGTCAGGGCTGAAGGCGATGGCATTGACGGTGCCTGAATGGCCCCACGGGCTTTGAATCGGCTTCAGTGAAGCCGCGTCCCAAATAACGACGCGGCCGTTGTCCTCGGCGGTGGCCAGGAGCCTGCCGTCCGGGCTCCAGGCGATGTTGGTAACCCGGCTGGCGGTTTCCCTGCCCATGGTGATGTATCTTGAGGGATTGAGTCTCGACAATGGGCCGGAATGGACTATCTCCAGGATGGGTGTCCAGCGTGCGTCTACAGAATCATGGGATATGTTATCCAGCATCGTGCACTTCATGCTGGAAAGAACAAGAGAATTTCCGTCAGGACTGATGGATACAAAGTGTTCGTGTTTTTGTTGCCGGCGGATGCTGATGGGCCTGCGATCCCTCAGCCCCGTTTCCACGGAGTAGTGGTCGAGGTGGATCACCATGATCTTGCCTGTAGTAGCATGCCAGTCAACCCATGCGAGCTTTCTTCCATCGGGGGTCCATTGAATGGCTCTGTCACCTGGAGAGATATTATTGGTCTGGATTATCTTCCGCAGGGCTCCGGTGGCGGTGGCCCATATCCAGATCCGCCCTTCGGAGCTCAGGCCGGCCAGCAAATGGCTTTCCGGGCTCACGGCCAGCGAGAGCAGGGTTTCCTCCGTATGCTTCTCGTGGATCGTGATGATCTCCCTCTTTTCCCCGTCGAGCCAGCCCCGCTGATATATTTTGGCGTCGTCCTTCAAGAGGATGAAGAAGGTCTCGCCGTCCGGGCTCAGGGCCAAATCTTTGACGCCCTGCTCCCCCATTGACATCGTCCAGAGGGGTTTTCTCCGCCTGGGGTCCCAAAGGGAAAGCTCGCCGTTCTCGGTTCCCACGATGAAGGAAGAGCCGTCCCGGGCCCAAAGGACCCGGGCCGCCGGAGCGTCCAAGTCCATGATTCTCTTATCCTGCCGGAGAGGACGGGACAAGGCCAGCGCCTCTCTCGAAGTCCGCGCGGGGAGCTCCGGCAGGCGCGGCATTTGCGCCAGCCATGCCCGGGTTTCCCGAAGAAGGGGGTCGTTGCGGCCGCGCATGAAGGCGATGGAGGCGGCGTTGGCCTCGATCTCCTTCCATTTGCCCTTCAGGAGCTCGCGCTCTGCCTCCGAGACGGCGGCACCGGCGTACCAAACGATGGTCAGCAATTTCCTGAAAATCCAAAGCGATAGGTCGAACGACTTCGAGTCCCTGATCCAGGATTGAGGCTCGACTTGCCACAAATCCAGCATTTCTCCCAAGAACCCATGGGGGATTAAAAACGGCTTCTCCGCGGCCATGGTCTCGTAGGTCCGGAATATTTCCTGGATGCTGGTTTCCGGCTCGTGCCTGCCGTTGCTCTTGAGGCTCGGCCGGGACGACGGGCCCTGCTGCAGATAAGCGAGGATTTCCCCCCTCAGCAAGGGCTCTAGCTCGGGGGACACGACCTGCTCGGGGTCGGCGAGGGTGGCCTCCAAAGCCGCGGCGGCCTGTGAAACTTCCTCCGGCTTTCCGCTCCACAAGCTCCTGGCCCATTCGGCATCCCTCAATGCGGGGAGAGCTTGGGTGGGGCGGGCCGCGGCAAGGGCAAAGGGCCTTGTCATGGCCGAGTGAGGCTCCGTCTCTTGTCGCGGGGCGCCGGAATAGGGCCGCCCCATGGCTGCGGCGGCTTCTTCCTGAGAGGCGTTGGGGCGCAGCAGTTGCGTATGCTCCGCCGTTTGTTCCAGATGGGCCGAGGAAGGCGCCTTGATGCGCATTCCCGCGATGATCTCCGGGCGCGGCAGGTGGAGTGTTTTTTGCCCCTGGGGCGCGAGCTTCACGGTCTTGAACGTGCCGTCCGTCTGGGCAGAGAACGCCGGGGAGGGAAAGGCGGCAAGGCCTATCAAGGCGAGGCGTCCGAGTTTCATCTGCCTTGGTAGTATACCGCGGGGCGGCGCCGCGGGATAGGAGCGAAGGTCCTAGGACGGCGAAGCCGAAGGGCCCATGGGAAATAGGCCCTTGCTTTATTAATATAATCCTTCGGATGCTCGCCCAGCTTTTCGCCCCCGACGGGATTCTGGCGGATGTCTCGCCGCGCTACGAAACCCGCCCCCAGCAGTTGAAGATGGCCGAGGCCGTGGCCGAGGCCTTGGAGGGCGAAAGCCGCCTCGTGGTCGAGGCCGGGACCGGAGTCGGCAAGTCCCTGGCCTACCTCCTGCCCGGCGCTTTGTGGGCGGCGCAAAAAGGCAAGCGCCTGCTCGTCTCGACCTGCACGCGGGCTCTTCAGGAACAGATACTAGAGAAAGAACTCCCTCTGGCGGCCGAGGCTATGAAGCGCCTCGGCCTTACTCTACGCTACGCCATGCTGCAGGGCGCGGATAACTACCTTTGCCTGCGGAGGCTGGAAAGACTCGCGGCCTCCGCCGAGCCTTTGCCCCAGGCCCAGCGCCGGGCGCTGGCCCAAATGGCCTCCTGGGCCCGAAGCGCTGAGACCGCTCATCGCTCGTCCATGCCCTGCCTTGTCAGCCAAGCTTTTTGGAGCCGGGTCTCGCGCGATCCCGAGCTTTGCCCGGCCGGGGCGGCGCGAACGCGCTGCCTCTACCGCAAGGACCGGGAAAGAGCCGAGTCGAGCCACATTCTCGTGGTCAATCACGCCCTTCTTCTCTCCGGCGCACGCCTGCCCCCCTACGACGCCATTGTCATAGATGAGGCCCATTCCTTCGAGGAAAGCGCTGTTTCCCACTACGGGGTCGCGGTCTCCTCGGCGCGCTGGAGCCGCCTGGCCGAGGACTTGCGGCCCTGGGCCGCCGTGGTTCCGGACTTGGGGCCGATTCTCGGCGAGTTCGAGCGGGCGGGCCAGGCCTTCTTCGCGGAGTTGGCCCGGGAGCACGGCTTCTCTCCCGGCGCCAAGGAGGGCGGGAGGCTTTTGTCGCAGGAGAAGGCCCCTCCCTCGCCCGGCGCTCTGACCGCGCTCGAATCCGCCTTGATCCGGGAGCTCGAGGCTCAGGGCTCCCGGAGCGAAGCCGACGAGGCCTCTCTTCTGGAACTGCATAGTCTCCAGGGAAAAGCCTCGGCCCTGCGCGCAGATCTGGTCGCCATCCTGGGCGAGGAAAGCGAAAGCACGGCGCGCTGGGTCGAATGGTCGGGCGGAGCCGTCGAGCTGCGCTCGGTGCCCTTGGAGGTGGGCTCAAGGCTCGAGGAAGGCCTTTGGTCGCGGGAGATTCCGGCCGTCATGACCTCGGCCACCCTCTCCTCCGGAAACGGCCTCGGCGAGTTCAAGTCCAGGGTGGGCTTCTCGGGCGCTCGAGAGCTCGTGCTCGACTCCCCTTACGATTACGAAAGCCAGGCCGGGCTCCTCATCCTCGAGGACTTACCCGAGCCCGCGGAGGGTGAAAGCCACGCCAGGGCCTTGGCCCGCGCCTGCCTCAAGATCGTCCGCAAGGTCCCCGGAGGGGTGTTCCTGCTTTTCTCAAGCTGGAGGATGCTGCGCGCGGTCCACGAGGAGATGAAGGGCAAGTTGAAGAAGCGCCCCCTCTGGGTGCAGGGGCGTTCGGGCCATGAGGCCTTGCTCAGCGACTTCATGAAGGCCGGCAACGCCGTCCTTCTCGGTGTGGACACCTTCTGGCAGGGCGTGGACGTGCCCGGAGAGGCCCTTTCCTGCGTGGTCCTGGCCAAGCTTCCCTTCCCGAATTTCGCCTCTCCCATGGAGGAGGCCCGCCGCGCCTGGCACGAGTCCTTGGGCCGCTCCTACTTTGACTCCCACAGCCTGCCCCGCGCCGTCATGAAGTTCCGCCAGGGCTTCGGGCGCCTCATCCGCTCCTCCACCGACCGCGGAGCCGTGGTCGTGCTCGACCCCAGAATTGTCCGCCGCTCTTATGGAGAGGCATTCCTCGGGGCCATTCCCCGCTGCCGGAAGCTCGCGTCTTTGGAAGAGCTGGGAGAGTTTCTTTCTCAAGGCGGGGACTGATGAAAATCACGGAGAGGGAGGGATTCGAACCCTCGGTACCCGTTTACACAGATACAACGGTTTAGCAAACCGTCGGTTTCAGCCGCTCACCCACCTCTCCAAAATTTGAGTGGTCTTCAATTTAGTATTGAAAACCATAAGCAATTCTACGGGCTGAGCGGTCTAAAGATTCCGGCCTGCGCGAGCCGAAATCCTCAAAGTGTCCAAAAAGTGTCCACCGCCGATCCACCTGGACACTCTGTCCAACAAAGTGACCCCAAACCCATCACGGCCCACGCATCGAGCCGCACAACCCAAAATACGGGACTCCTCGCGGAGTCCCTGCGCTTGTCGCGATTGAGTCATGATAGCAAATTGTCGCCAGTCAGGTCCCATTGCCTAGAATTTGACCTTGGCCTTGGCGCGGTATCGTACCGAGCCCTCGCGGACCTCGTTGGCGAGGCCTGTGAGACGATCCATCGCGGAGCCGAAGATCTCGGTCGCCACGCGCTTGTGGTCCGGCGACAGGTGTCCGTAGCGCTGATCGACCATTTCGGCCGTCGTGTGTCCGACAAGCTCCGCGATGGTCTTGAGGTCGATTCCGTTCATCATCATGTACGAGACGGCGGTGTGGCGGAGATCATGAAAGCGGAAACCCTTGATGCCGCCTTTGAAGCAGGCCTGCGTGAACTGATGCTGAACGAACCTCAGCGGTTGCGTCTGGCTCCGATCCTGGTTGAAGACGAATTCCCCATGCGGGCCGGCGGACAGGGTCTCCAGGAGTTTCAGGGCTCGCGGCGGGATGGAGACCTGGTCGGGCTCCTTCTTCTTCGTGCGCGGGTAGTAGACGTAGCCGTTTTGCAAATCCACGTCCTGCCAGCGCATGCCGAGAATTTCCCCTTGCCTTCGTCCCGTATAAAGGGCGAAGGTGACGACGTTTCGCAGCGCCGGGGTGCAGGATTCCAGCAACAGCCGGACTTCATCGGGCTTGAGGTAACGCTTCCGAATGAACTCGCGCTCATCGAACAGCTTGATGCCGCGCAGCGGGTTGGCCGGGATGACTTTCCAATCCACGGCCTTATTGAGTATCTTCCTCAAGCAGGCGATTTCACGATTCACCGTGGACTTCGAGACGGTCCTGGTATTTCTTGCCGCCCAGGCTTTCAGTTTGGCCGCTCGCTCCTCAGGGGTTCGCCGCGCCAGCGCCGCCCCCGTTCTGCCCCAAAAAGGGTGAGAGATCGGGTCCTGCAGACGCTTGGCCATGTATTTCTCGGCTTGGGCGATGTCGATCTCGGCGAGCTGCAGGTTTCCGAATGTCAGCAACAGCCGGCGGACGCGCTGCTGGTCGTCATCGACGGTCCTGATGCGGCCCTGAATCCATTCCAGGTACCGCGCCGAGAATTCGCGGAACGTCTCCCGGCTCACCTTGCGCACATCGAGGAATCGTTTCTCGGCGATCTCGGTCTTGCGCTTGGCCAGCACTGAATCGGCCAGTTTTCGGCTCTCTCCGATCTTTTCACGGATGCGCCGGCCGTAGGCCCTGTAATCGATGAACCAGTTCCCGTCCTTTTTATAGACTCCCATCGCTCACCTCGCTTTTAAAAGCCCCTCCATATACAACGTTTATCCCTCAAAAAAGTTCCCTGAGCTAGGCTTCCACGGGCGCATGAGTGTTCGACCTGATCCACTCGTTTATTTGAGACTCGGGGAATCGGGTCAGCCGGCCGACCTTCGTGTAGGGTATCCGGCGCTGGCTCACCCAACAGCGGATCGTCCACGGCTTCACGCCGCCCAGCTTGTGGCAGACCTCCTCGATCGTCAACAATCGTTCCGTCATGCCTTTACCTCCTTGAGCAAAGTCCGGGGAAGGTCTTTCAATTTATGCCGCTTCGCGTCGGCGATCAACTGCTTCTCTTTTTCCGTCAATGACAGCAGGAACTTGTACCGGTTCTCGCAGAGGGAGATCAGTCTCTCCGGATCGATTTTCTCGCTCCGCCGCACCAACTGCCTCAGGTCCTCCCAGTCGTATTGGCTCGACCGGAGTCTTTGCAGAAAACGCGCCGGATCGAAGGCGTCGCGGACGTTCCAGCACTTGATGACGGCCAGGGCCCGGATCACGGGCGCGCTTATGGGCTTCTCCGCGGCTTTCGCCAGGTCGTAAAGGTCCCGTGCCCGAACCCTCTGGCTTGCGGCGCGGATCTTCTCGCCGAGCAGTTCCTCGAACCGGAAACAGGCGACCTGGGATGGTTTGAACTCCAGCGATTTGAAGTAGGGCTGGGATTGGAAAGGCATGACGGCCAAGGAAAGGGACGGCCGTTCACGAAGACTCACATCCAGCTTGAACCGGGCCTCGTTCCATGAATGGCGATAGCCGACGGTCGCGCCGCAAGAAAAGCCATCCTCGGCCACATAGAAATCCTTGGTCTCGATCTGAAAGGTCAACCCGTAGGCCGGCTTGTCGAGTGCCGTCACCAGCCCCAGGATCACGTCGTCCGCCGCCGCTTCGGTGAGGCTGGTGAAATCCAGGTCCACCGAGAACCTCGTCTCCTTGCCGTAGACGCATTTGCGCAGGCACGTGCCGCCCTTGAAGGCCAGGGACTTGAGAAGCCCCGCGTCCTCGAGAATTTTCAGGACGTAAGTCAGCACGATCTCCCGCTCGGCGACGGCGAGGGGCACCTGGGCGCCCTGCGCGAACAACTCGGTGTGTTTTTGCTCGATCATCCTATTCGGACCTCCCCTAGAAGCTCCTGCTTGGGAACGTTTATGACGAGATTCCAACCGGGGTCGCGTTGGCCGTCCTTTCCCCAGCGCGCCGGGGAACCGAGGTAGGCCGGATTTTTGTTCACCTGCGCCCGGAGATACTGGGACAGCTCCTTTGGAAACTCCAACTTGAGCTGGTCCGCCAAGTAACCGAAGCGCCGCGACAACGCCCTATCATCCATTCGCTTGAGATAGCCTAGGAGTTTAGCGTAGTCGGCCTTCTTGCCCGCGTGGAATAGGACCTGGATCGAGGCTTCTATGCCGCCGACAAGCTCGGGCCGGTCCAGGGCGTCCAAGACCGTCCTCTCAAGGTCGGAGACCTGAATCTTTTCACCGAGGATGGTGATTTCCTCGAACCCGAAAAATCTCTTTGGCGTCAGGACGACGAACTCGAACCGGACATTCTTGAGCTCCAGCGGACGCTTCGGACGCTTGAGCGCGACATGGATGGTGGTCGGCACCTGCGTCAGAAGACCATAATGCTCGCACGCGAAGCGGTACGCGAAGAAATAGGGGTTCGGCAGAAAACGCGCCACGACATAGGGATTCATTTCGCGGACGCCCTTCGGACCCCGCTCGGCGCCGATGAGCTGAGATTGGCCCTTAGCCAGGGGCTCAAGCCATCCTTTCTTGTGGAGGGCATGCGCCATGAAGCGGGCGTACTCGGGGGAGCACCGCAGGCGCCTTCTGATGTCCTTGAGGCTGACAAAGCGCTGCTTCTCCCACTCAAGGGCCAGAACAAGGTCGCCTTCTCTTTTCGACAGGCTGCGTCTGGTCATTCTAGTAGTATTATCTCCTGTTAGCGAATTACTAACAGTGTAATGTATAAGTATACCTCTGTCAAGACCCATCAAAACGCCTCGTTGAACTGTTTCCATCTCGAAAGAACGCTCCGGTAGACGCTTTTAGAGATCAAATCCTTGAGGCCGTCGGCGTCCTGCAGTTCGTAGAACGGAATCCGGTGCTCGAAAGCGAAGTCCAGCACCCCGTTCACGATGTCGCTCGTGGTGAGCGATCGCTGTCCGGGGTGCAGACGGCTGGCGTTAAAGCCCTTGCGGATGGCATCCATCTTCGTGATGTGGTCCACCCGGAGCAGGACCCGCTGATGCTTGGTGCTGTATATCTCGGCGTATCCCCCACGGGATTCGGGGATGTCGTCGAAGGAAGAAGGCGTTTTTGCCGACCGTGCCGGCGCGGAACTTTCCGACTCTGCTTGGAAACGGTCCCAGATTTTTCGTGTGGGCTGAAGGTTCTCTGGAAAGTAGCTTTCAGGTCCGCGAAGGATTTCTAATTCTATCATCAATACTCCACGCGCTGATTGACGAAAATGCGCAGGCCCACGTCCGAGTCTATCGAGATGCTCGTCGCCACCTGCTGTTTTTCTATATCCAGTTCTTTCAACGCTTCCTGCGAGACGCCCTGGGTGGCCTGCGACGCGATCGGGCTCACCCCCGTAATGTCGAGGGCGGCCTGGGTGCCCGAGACCACGGATCTCAGCACCGTGTTTGCGACCGCGGAATCCTTGTGGGTTTCGACCTTGCCCTTCAGGCCCGCGGAGCCATCGACGGAGAGCGCGATTCCGGAGAACTTGATCTCGTCCCCCTCCGGGAATACCATCGTGTGCCAATTCACCAGTACCCTGTCATGGCTCTTCTGGACCGTGACAGTCCCGATGATCCGCGTCTCAGGCGGGACCACGACCTTATCCAGGTACTTGATGCCCCGCTCCACGATGCCGATGGCCGGGGTCTCCACGTTGTAGGAGTAGATGGCGTTCTCAAGCCGAGCCGGGAAGGAAAATCCGGTCGGGAGGAAATACCGCGCCTTCGATGCCGTCTTCTGGCTGACCCCCTGCCAATCGGAATCCGCTTTGGCCCGCGCCGGCTTTTCAGGAGCCGGAGGCGCGCGCTTCTCCTGAGCCAAGGCGGGCCAGGCGGAACCAAGCGCCACCAGCCAGGCTCCCAGCCATATCCGGCGCCGCATGGGCCTAAAATAGCTCATGGAGCTGCCTCAACGGCCAGTAAGCCTTCCGGTAAATGGCGGTGGCCATGGCCTCGCGGATTTCTTCCGGTTTCTTTAGACCGGTCAATACCACGGGGTGGTCCAGAACGAAATCGAGCGCCGCGCTCACGATGTCGGAGACGCTGACCGGGAATTCGTCCTCCGGCCTGGTCTTGTTGAACTCATTGACCAACCGCATCAGCTCCGGGAAGTGCTCCACCCGCAGGACAAACTTGTAATCCTTGGTGGTGTACTCGCCGAACCAGGGGCGCTTGAACCGGAATTTGAAGAACGGGTTGGGCTCCGCCGCCTTCGGGCTGGCGGCAGAGGCAACATCCTTGAGGCGCATGGGTTCCTCCTCCATGGGAGCGCCGTTGTCGTCCAAAGGCGGCGAGGAGATCGCGCTCAAAGGCCGGTGCAGGGCCTCGATCATGGCTCGCGTGGGCGGAACGGGTCTCGAAGGCGAGTGCGGTTTCCTTTCCAAGAATTCCGGCAATGTCGTGTGCATGGATTTCAAAAGGGATAGCGGACTGGCAACTCCATAGCCCGGCCGTTCTCCCGATCCTCCTTTAGTGTGATTTTGACTTTGGCGCCCGCGGGGGCATCGAAAAGCAAATGTCCCTCCCGGGTCCTTCCGGGCTCCACCAGGAGCCTGAAATAGGATTTGATCGTCACGTAAACCGACCCGTCATAGGCGGAAAGCTCTTTCACGAAGAAGTCTCCGCCCGTCTGGTTGTCTACGGCGACCTTCAGGATGAAGTGGCCGCGCCAACGGCACAGACCCTCAAGGCGCAGGGACACCCTCTCATTGGCGATCTTCAGGTCGAGAGGAAACTTCGAGAGCTCGCCGTCAAATGAGTCGCGGATCAAATCGGGAGTGAATTCAATCGGTCCCACCGCGGGCTCTGCCGCGGGAGCCGCCACCGGGATTCCCTCGATCGGGGAGGGAGCACCGTTTCGCTTGTCCGGCGAATCAGGCGGCGCTGGAGCCGGAGGCCGGGCCGGTGCGCCTTTCAGGGAAGAACGATGGCGGCCCGCTCTCCGCATTCGAGCGCCTGGAGCGGTGGCGGTTGTCTTGGTCACCTCAGAGGGAGACTGATCGTAAACTGTGAGCCCGCCGGCGGGCTCCTGGCCAGTCGTCGCCGCCACCGCCGCCGAGGGATTCGAGCCGAGGTGCTTGTCCAACGAAGCCTGTGCGGCGGCAAAGGTCGAAACCAGGCTCCCGAAGGAGCTGTAGGTGGTCCCGGTCGAACGTTCCTTGCCGAACGAGAGCCCAAAGACGACGCATAGCGCCGCCGTTACCGAGAGCACGATCCAAGGCGCGCTAGTTTTTAAGAGTATTTTCATAGACGCTCTCGTGCAGATCATCGACCAGGACTCCGTAGGGAGCCTTGTCGGATCGAGGCACCTTTCGCAGTATGATATCGTGCTCGAAAACCACCCGTCCCGAGCCGCCGTCCAGCTTGAACGAGCCCACTTGCCGGTTTCCCATGACCCGGCACTCCACGATATCGGTCGTGTCGCGGAGAACCTTCAGTTCCGTGAGAGTCACCGTCACGCGGCCCTGGTTCGACTTGAGGGCGTCAATGGTGCCTTGGCGCTTGAGCATGTCGTTCGCCTTCGGCTGGAAGCCCGCCGTCATCATGGGGAAGGCCACATTGAGATCCGCCTCGTAGGTGTAGGCGTTGAGGCCGAAGAAGAACCTCTCGAAAAGCGAAAGGAAGTTCTTGATCTCCGCCTCGCTGACCGGGGGCTGGCGGCTTGGGTCCGCGACGACTTGCGCCATGCCCGCGTCGGTAACCCGGATCACGATGGGCGGTCGCGTAATGAGAAGCCGCACCAGGATGAGGCACAGGACGGCCGTCGTCGTGGCCAGCCAGAGGCCGGCCCACAGCGCCCGGTTGGCGCGTTCAAGGCTGCCCCAAACCTCGTAGTACGCCGGGATCGCAGTCGCGATAGGGGCCGCGGCCCTGGCCGTCGGGGGTGGCCCGGCCGCGCCCTTCTTGTTGAAGAAACGTCCCAGCAGGCTCATGACTTGCTCCCCGTGCCGTCCGTCCGGCTCGGGGCCTTCGGGGCGCCGAAGAGACTCTGATACGTCCGAGTCATGGTGGCGGGAATGGGATGGTGAAAGAAGCTCTTCTGCTCGTGCGGCGAGGCTTTCTTGTATTTCTCGACCTCGCTGCTGGCGAATTTGCCGGTGGATAGGGTCTTGGCGATGACCAAGGTCTGCATTGTGCCCAAGGCCGCCTCCCCGAAGGCCGCCAGGTTCTCGCCCGAGAGCAGCCGCGCCGAAACGACCGGGGTTCCCAGGACCAGCAGGATGAAGGTTACGTTCACCGTGAGCATCCCGAGATAGTCGTCGGCACCGCCGGCTCCGGCCGAGGCGGCCATGGGTCCCAAGGTAAGCCAGACCCGCATTACCAGCCGCAGGAAGAAGCTCCAAAACGCCGCCTGGAAGGAGTTGGCAAGCCAGCCCCGGGTGACCTGGGCGCTCTTCTGGTTCACGGAGCAGACGATGGCGATGGGTCCGAAGGCGAACAGGAGGCTCAAGAAGCAGCCCTGGAGCATCACGATCACGTCCCTCACCGTGACGGCGACGAGCGTCGAGAGGAAAAGGATGATCTGCTGTATCGACGTGACGGAGTGAAAGAGTATGGAGAGCGTCGGATAGGTCGAGTCGCTGCCCTTCAGGGATCGGGTCAGGAAGTCTCCCCAATCCTGCTCGCTCAAAATGGCGAAAGACATGATCTGGGACACCTTGAGGATGAAATAGAAGAGGCGCTGGTAGCACATCAGGCATACGATCACGGCAAAAACCCGAGTGAAAAGGCCGCTGTAGCTTGGCCTCTCCTTGGACTCCAGGCTCCTCACGTTCATCTCGATGATGGTGAAGGGGATGATGAAAGCCAGCATGGCCCCGGCGAGGCCCGAGACCAGGCCCGCAAGGCCGGAGAGCTTCGCGGGAATGACGGTGATGTCGATGAAGAGGCTCGGGCTCATTTGGGTTCCTCCTCACGGACGGCCCCCGGGGCCAACTTCTTCACGCTCTTGCGGACGCTTTCGATCAGGCGCTGCTCGGCCTGCTGGCGCCTGGTGTCGTTTGCCAGTTGCAGGGAGTGTATCTCGATGATCCTGATATTATCCTCGTGAATCTGGGAAAGATATTGAAGCTGAATGCCTTGCGCCTTCACCGCGAGGTTGGCCGCGTCCTTCGGGGAAAGGTTCCCGGCGTTTCTGGCGATATCGACACCGATTTTGCGATTGGCGATGAGGTTTCCCAGCTCGTCGCCCGCGTACTTCATGTTGTTGGCGATCCCGTGGTCTATGCTCTGGAAGAACTGGTCCACCTTGGTATCGGTCTTGTAGGTGTTGATGAAGTCGCGGTCCACGGAGCGCTGCAAGTCGTCGCCCATCTGCTCCGCGGCGACCTTGAGCTGCATTCCCACGTTGTAGAGGATGCCGCGGCCCTCGTTGAGGCGCTTGAACTCGTTGTAGTAGCGCACGGAGGCGTCGAAGTTCTGTTTGAGGATGCGGATCTCCTCGATGATCTTGAGCTTCATGAAAGCCTGATAGGCCTGGTCCTGGGCGTACTTCAGGCTGCCGACGAAGGTGTCCACGATGATCGCATGAGCGGGAGCCTCCGTCAGGAATATCAGAATAAGCAGAATGGGTAGAATTCGTTTCATCGAGCCTCCGCGAGCTTGAGCAACAGATCGGTCTCCGAGATGCCGGGGTTATCGGCCCGGACCTGGTCCTCGCGCACCCGGTCCTTGGCATCGGTCGTGCAAATCCAGTAGTCCAGGGGGCATGGTTCGATGCGGACCACCATGGAATGGTTGCCGTACTTGGCGAAAACATCCGTGAAGACGCCTTGCTTGGACTGGAGCTGCTTGACCGCCTCGACCTCGTTGGAATTGAGGTCAAACTGCGAGAGAAGCTCGTGCCCCTTGGTCAGCTTGAGGATGTACTTGATGTAGCTGTTGGTGATGATGGCCTTGGCCGCGCGCGTCTCAAGAAAGTCCGCGGGCGACTGCGAGATGGAGAATACAGCGCCGTTGAACTTGCGGGCCGTGCGGTAGAGGTTCTCTATCAGCTCCGCCCCCACGTCGTCGTTGAAGAACTTCCAGCCCTCGTCTATGGCGATGATCTTCTTTAAGGCGCGGTTTTGGAGCTTGCCCCATATGATCGAACGGATCACGAAGAAATAGACTCCCTGAAGGTCCGGGTGGTTTTCGAGGTTCTGAAGGTCAAAGACCACCATGCGGTTGGAGATGTCGAGCGCGCCCGGCCGGTTGAAAAGCCGCCCGTACATGCCCGACGTCCATAGCTCCAGGGCATCGGCGAAGGCCTTGGCCGTCGGATGTTCCTTCGCCAGGTTGAAAAGCTGCGCGCGGATGTCCGACAAGACGACCTCCTCCTTGTCGGCATAGGCCGCCTTGATCGCCTTTTCCAGAAAACCCTTTTGATAGACCGAAACGCCGGTCCCCTGCTCGACGCACATCCTTGAGATCAGGAGGGAGAGATAGGCCACGGCGTCATCGTCGAACTGGCCGCCCGGAGCGATATGCGCCCTCAGCGGGAAGGGGTTGAACCCGAACTCCTCGGATAAAGCGACTTCGAGATACTCTCCATTGAAGGAGCGCGCCAGCTTGCGGTAGGAGCCTCCCACGTCGATTAGGACCACATGGTTGTTTTTGGACTCGACCATGAAGTTGCTCAGGATATAGTTGGTGGTGAAGCTCTTGCCCGAGCCGGTCGTCCCGAGAATGAGGCCGTGCTTGGCCGGCAGCTCATCGTCGAAAGGATCAAGGCCCACCAGTTCACCCAGCGGGGTCTCGACCAGCATCTTCTTCTGGCGGCTGCCTCTCCAAGAGCCCGTCAACGGCAGGAAACCGGCAAGGGCATTGGTCTGGACGTAGAACTTGCGGTCGTTCAGTTCCCCATGCCCCGGTATGGATTGGAGGTAGAGCCGGAAATGGTTCATATCGTCGGAAGCCGCCTCGGCCGAAGCGAAATCGTGGAAGGCGCCGATGACGGGGTTGGTCTTGTCCTTAAGCTCGTCGAGGCTGTCGGCCCTCACCAGGACCGACAAGCCGAAGCGGAAAAGCCGCTGGGCCGAGGCGCGGATCTCCGTAATCATCTCGTCCAACTCAAGGTGCTTCTGCTCGGCCTCATAATTCTTGGTCCAGGCCGAGAAAGCGAGCGTCCGCGTGATGTTGTTCCGGAGCTTGAGGCTTGAAAGCGCGCCCTCCGTGTCCAGGGAATGCACGGTGAGGCAGAGGTCGGAATCCGGCCAAAGGGAGTTGATGAGCTTCTGCGTGTAGCCCAGGTGCGAAACCTCGGGCAGCCTCAGAAGGCCCAAGCCCTTGAAATACGTTCCGTTGACCTGGACGTGGTCGAACTCCTCCTTCAACGGGTAGAAAGCCGCCTGCTCGCGGATGGTTCTGAACGGCGAAAGCCCTTGCGCGGCAATTCCGCGCGGCCGGCCCGGGTTTAGCTGGTCAAAAACCAGGTCGAGGACCTCCTGCCCAGCCAATTTCCTGAAGCGAAGCCCCATGCTGTGGAGCCGCTCGGAAACGATCTGCTCCAGAGCCGAGTGTTCCTTGATCCGCAGCTCGTGGTAGTCGCGCGTGACTTCCCGCCATGGGTGGTTGAAGGTGGGGAGGATGAAGGTCAGCGGGGTCTTTCTCTCCCGCGGGTGGCTCGTGACGTAGAGAAAATACCGTCGGCGCTGGATGAACTTGCCCTCGATGAACTCGCATTTCTTCTCGATGATAGCCCTGGCGAAGTCCTCGGGATTTTCCCCAAGGACCGCCTGCCGGTGTTCCCGCAATGCCTCCGGGTCTCCCTTGCGGATGCGGACGAGGAATTGCAGGGTGGCGTCGGGCGGGAGCGCGTTGAGGAAGGAGCGGGATTGCGCGGAGAAAAGGTCCTGGCGGCCGGGCTCCATCAGAAAGATGTTGTCGAACTCCAATTCATAGACCGATGAGAAGTCCAGGTTGACGCCGATGAGCGTGTCCCCCCAAAGGCTCCAGAGATTGAGGTATTGCGCCAGCGGCGGGACTTTCGGCCCGTGCAGGATGCTCCTCAGGTTGGTCAACATCAGCTCGATCCGGTTCATCTGATATAGGGCCTCAACGGTTCGCATTCCGCAAAAGCGGGAGCCCTCTTGAATCGGCTCATCAAGACGTGGCGCGACAGCACCAGCATGTAGCGGTCGGGCTTGCCGCGCTTCATGGCTCGCAACCCGAAATAAACGAGCGCCAAAAGAGCCCCGTTGCTGAAAAGCCCCTCGCGGTTGATGCTGAAGGCCGCGAAGAAGATGACCAGCAGAACGCAGCCGTCCACAAGTTCCAAGCCGAAGAACTTGTCCACGGTATTGATGTTTCGATAGACCCTGACGCTATCCATGATTCTCCTCAAATCGGGCCCCGGCCCCCAAAGGGGGCCGGGGCGATGTTTCAGACGCCGGCCAACTCCCCTTGGCGCGACGCCACGCCCTTGGTCTGCGGGTCCTTCAGCGGCTGCACGACGTTGGCGACGACCTGCAACTGGAACTTCTTGCCCTCGTCGTCCTTCCAGCTTCGCAGGCGGCCCTCGACATGCAGAGGGGCGTTCTTGGCCAGCCGTCCGCAGCTCTCCGCCAGAGCGTCCCAGGCCACCACGTTCACGAAGGTCCTCTCCTTGCCGCGCGTGACGGTCAGCGAAAAGGCCGCCCTCAAGTGGCCTTTCTCCGTTTTGGTGACTTTCGGCGCGTTCCCGCACCGGCCCGTCAACATCACGTCGTTCTCGTATGGCAGGTCCGCGCCCTCGCCCGCCGTCGATACTCCCGGCTCCGCCTCGTCTTTTTCCATGGATTCCAACCTCCTTTTCAGTTGCGACATGACCGGTCCGACCAGCTCCCCGGCGTGCGCGAACGCCGCCCCGCGCAGCGCGCTCAGAACCCGCCCGCCAGGCGCTTCAACAGCGCCACCACGGCCTGGGATAGGAAGATCAGCGCCCCGCCCCCGATCACGTAGCCGCCCTTGCGCATTGCGTCCTGGTCGCCGATCGACAGGCTGATGCCCACCATGATGACCCCGATCACGAAGATGCCCGGCCCCAGGATCGTCACCAGCCAGTTGGCGGACTGGTCCAGGAAGCTGGTCAGCGCCCCTTCGTTTCCGTAGGCGTGGGCCTGCCCGGCCCAGGCCAGCATCCCCAATCCCGCCAGCGCCCTTCCCATTTTCTTTCTCATGCCTACCTCCTCACTCACTTTTTATTCCTCCGTCGTCTTGTTGCGAATCATCGCCTCTTCCAGGGCGTTCGCGTCCGGATCGGCCGCGTTGCGGCGGAGTATCTCCTCCAGGAGATCCCGCGCGGCCTCCGGGTTGTGGTTGGCATAGCGGACGGCCGCCAGGAAATACAGCCTGCGCAGATAGAGCCGCTCCCGTAAAGTCAGTGAAACCCTCGATACGACCTCGCGCCTCCCTGACTCGACTTTGCCGGCGAGCTCGCGGTCGTCTGGATAAGCCCGCTGAATGGCCGTCAATGCGCGGAGAGCCTGGCCGTAATTGCCGGATCGCCGCGCGTCCTCGGCCCGGACCTCCAGGTACGCCCGCGCGGTCCCGCCTGCGGACAGGACCTGTTCCTTAAGCAGAGCGATGGCGCCGGCGGACGCGGCGCTTTGGCCGACCTCGAGATTCTCGATGAGATAAAGGGCGTCGGACGTAAGGCCGACAGTCTTTAGACGGAGAATCTCGGCACGTCTTTGCTCAACGGCGGCTTGGGAGATCGTCTCGAAATCCTGTGGCTTCATCCGCCCCGGCAATTTCTTCATGATCTCGATCAACGCCGTCCGGTTGGCGGGCCGCAAATCCAGCGCCGCGGCCAAGTCCTTATAGACGTTGATCTCGGTTCCGGGAGCCACGGCATCCACATCCGAAAGCTTCCGAAGCCGTTCCCGGTTATTCACTTCCACCGCGCGCCTATGGGCATCGGCCTTCTCTTTATTCTCAGGATCAAGAAGGGACGCGAGTTGGAGCGGCCCGATGGCCTTGTCGTAATTCTCATCCTTGAAGTAGGCCCGGCCCTTGAGGTAGTGCTCCTCGGAGAGCGATTGGGCGCGGGCCAGGGCCTTTGCATAATCCTCGTCCACCTCTTGTTGGGACGGCGCGTTGGCGGAGGCCGCGGCCTTGAGAAACCTGTAGGACACCGTGAAGCGGTGGTTCATGGACAACGGCTTGTTCTCAAGCGCGTAGTCCACGGCGAACTTCCCGTCGGAGGTGTGGAGGCCGATGCCGCCGGAAATGCCCTGGTCGTAGCCGAGCCGGACCACGAGCAATTTCTCCAGGGCGTAGCTCAGGCCGACGCCCGGATGAAGCCCCGGCTCTCCCGCGACCTTCTTGAACGATAGAGAGACCGAGGTCCGGTCGCTTCGGATGACGCCGGAATCCAAGGAAGCCCGCGAAAGAGTATTGAAGGACAGGCTCAGGCCGCCGCGCAGCTCGCGCGGGAGGGTGTCCTTGCCGTTCAAGAGCTTGAGGCTCGGAGGCAAGAGGTTCTTGAGCACGGCCCCGAAAGACCAGAGAGTCTGCTTGAGCGCCCAGAGGTCGTCTCCCGGGTAGCGGGCTTGCCCTCCGAGGTCGAGGCCGAAGGACATGTCGTGATAGCCGGCCAGGTTGAAGTTGAGGAGATTGGCCGTCCCGCCCGCGGAGAAATGCTCCCCCAGCCGCCGCGCGAAGCCCAGCAGATAGTCCGACTGGCTGTTTGAGACCTTCGTCCCCGGATCGTCTATGGCGTTGCGGGCCACGATATTACCCCGGTCGAGCTGCAGCGCGCCCAGGCCGAAGGTGCCGACCGGCGACGGCACGCTCAGCCCTAGAAAGTCATAGCGCGCGCCGTCATAGAGAAACAGGTGCTCGCCCATCACCGCTCCCCCGGCGTGCGCGAGGCCCGCCGGGTTCCAGTAAAGCGCCGCGGGGTCGTTGACGGTGGGGATGATCGAGTTGCCCAGGGCCGCGGCCTCGGCTCCCGGCCCGCGCGAGAGCAGGTGCGTCGCTCCCGAGGTTTGGGCGAAGACCGGAAGGCCGCCGAGATATAAGGCGAGCAGGCGCAGGAGGATTCCCATTATTTCACCACCAGGAGGTAGAAGATTTCCTTGTCGTCGGGCCCCGTGAAGCGGACCCGGCAGATGTAGCTCCCGTTGAAGAGAGACCGGCCGTTCCGGTCCCGGCCGTCGAAGACGAACTCGCTGATTCCGGGCGGGATGTTCGCGTAGTCCTTCTCGAACAGGAGGTCCTGCAGCTCGGAGTAGATCGAGACCTTGGCGCTGGCATAGCCCGACGACGGGGCGTTGAAGACGATATGCGTGCCGCCGCGATTGGGATTGAAGGGATTCGGATAGTTGTAGGCTTTGGGAAAGCCATTCTCCGGGTTCAGGGCGAAGGTCTGAAGCGAAGTCGCGCTCGACGCGCCGTAGGGGTTTGTCGCCACGATGCGGAGATAGTAGCGCCGGTAGTAGTCGAGCCCGGAGAGGGTCAGCTTGATCGTATCGCCCTCCAGCTCCACTTGAGAGGCCGGGCGGACGGCCGCCGGCATCGAAGCGAGTATTGGGCCGCTGGCGGCGAGCGTCTGCGTAACGCGAGTAAGCACGTCCATGGAGTCGGGAGAATTTCCGAAGTAGACCGTGTAGGTAATCGGGTCGCCCTGGGGCGTGGTCACCTGGCCCCAAGACACCAAGACGTTGTTGCGCATGGTGCTCACCACAGGGGAGCCCTTGAAAGGCGAGACGAGGTTGAGCTGGCCCGGCGGGTCGTTCAAGAAAAGAGGCAGGAAGGTCTGCACGCCGCCCGTCACGGATGTCGTGCCGCCAAAACCGTCGTAGGCCTCGACGTGCCAGTAGCAGGTCGTTCCATACTCGAACGCCAGGTTGAAACTGGTCGAGGTTGATTGCTGTATGACCGGCAGAAAAGCGGGACTCGTGGACAGGAATAAGCCGTAAGTCAGGGCGTCTCCATCGGGATCGGTCGAACTTTTCCAGGAGAGGAGCTGGGAGGTCGCGCGAGTCGAGACGCTGCCGGAGCCGGACAGGCCGGCGAAAGGCGCGGGCGGTTGATTGGCGAAGTGCGCCACTAAGCTCAGCCAAGCGCCGGTCGAGGCCCCGCCGTAGGGGTCCGAGGCCGTCACGCGCCAATAGTAGGTCGTCTCGAATAGCACGCCGAGCGCGAGGTTCGTCGCAGAGCCCAGCGCGACCGAGGACAGGTTCCCGGCGCCCGCCTGAAGGTCGAGGCGGTAGGAGATCGGGTCCGCGTCCGCATTGGCGGAGGGCGACCAGCTCAGGGTCACGCTTGGCGAGGTCGTGTGCAGACCGAACGACGCGGCGGTGGTCAGGTAGACTATGGGGCTTGGCGGGACGATCCTGAAGACGTGGAGGAGGCTCTGGGTCCCGCCGTTGATCGTCGTAGTCGCGCCCAAGCCGTCGTAGGCCTCCACGCGCCAGTAATACGTCGTTCCGAAGCCGAGGCCGGATAGGAGGAAATTCGGCTGGGTGGTGTCGCCCAAAGGCGCGAGCGAGGCCGCCGCGGTGCCCGCGAACACCCGATAGGCGACCGGATCGCCGTAGGGGTCCGTCGATAGCGTCCAGGCGAGGCCCGCCGTCGTATCGCGGGTGACGAATGTCCCGGTGGCGGCCACGGTATCGAACGCCTGCGGCGCGGCGTTGGAGAATTGGTAATAGACCCAGTTGACCGGAGAGGCCGACGCGGCGCCATAACTGTCCGTCGCCACGATCTTGTAGTAGTAGGCCGTGTTCACGGAAAGACTCGGGACCGTGAAGCCCAGGGGAACCGGGCTCGAGACCGAGAGATTCGTCGCGTCGGTCCCTATATAGAAGCTATAGGCGAAGGGGTCGCCGTCCGGATCGGTCGAAGGTTGCCAGAAGAAGGATTGCGCTGGAGCGAAACCGTGATAGAGGACGGTGCCGGCCTTCGATTGGTTGACCGGAACGGTTGGAGGTGAATTCCGAAAAACGGGCAGGAAAGTTTGAAGCCCGGGCGATGTCGCCGCGCCGAAGACATCGCGGGCCGTGACCTGCCAATAATAGGTCGTCCCGAACTGGAACGGCAGGCTGTAGCTCGCGGCCGTGGAGCTCTGAACAATCGGCATGGTATTGGGGTCGCTCGAAAGGGAGAGGTCGTAGGCCACCCCATCCCCATCAGGGTCCGTCGTGGCCTGCCAGGACAGGAGCTGCGAAGCATTCCTCGTGGAGAGGACGCCCGCTCCGGTGAGGATCGAAAAGGAAAGCGGCGGCGAGTTCTTGAAGACGGGAAGGAAACTTTGCAGAGGGCCATCCGTGCGCCCCCCGAAACTGTCGGTCGCGGAGACGGACCAGTAATAGGTGGTCCCGAATTGAAACCCCAGGTTGTAAGCCGTGGCTGTTCCCTGCTGGACTGCGAATTGCGCCGAAGGATCGGTCGAGAGCGACAGGCTATAGCTCGTGGGGTCGCCGTCGGGATCGCCGGCGTCCTGCCAGCTTAGGATGGAGCTGGTCGCCCGCGTGACGAGCGTATTCGGCGTCGAATAGACGATGGGATTGGGCGGCCGGTTCGCGAGATGGACCGCGAAGTTCATCCACGACCCCGTGGAAGCCCCGCCGTAGGGGTCGGAGGCCGTCACGCGCCAGTAGTAGGTCGTCTCGAAAAGCGGGTTCACCGTTATGCTGGTTGCGGCTCCCATTGGAATCGAGGGCCAGGCTTCGGTGCCCGTCTGAATTTCAAGGAGATACGAAACCGGATCTCCGTCGGGATCGTTGGAGGCGGCCCAGCGCAGGGCGACGTTTGGCGACGCGGCATGCTGGCTCCAAGAAGTCGCCGTGGTCAGGTAAACGACCGGCGTCGGCGGGTTGTCTTGAAGGACGAGGAGCAGGTTTTGAATCGGGCTCGTGCTGGCCCCGCCGTAGGGGTCGGAGGCCGCCACCTGCCAGTAATACGTCGTGCCGAAAAGCGGGCCGGGCAGGGGAAAGGATGTAGGGGCCCCGTCCTGAACCGCCGCGAGGGCGGCGGGATTGGTCCCGACATGAAGATGGTAGGCCACGGGATCGCCGTCCGGGTCCGTGACCCCGGCCCACGCCAGGTTGGCCTGGGGAGAGAGCGTGTGCTGCTGCGAAATCCCGGTCCCGCTCGTAATGGGCGGCGCTGGCGGCGGCGAGTTCTTAAACACCAAGTTGTAGGGCTGCTCGACCCCGCCCGCCATGAGCCGCGAGGCGTTGTAAACGTCCCTCGCCTTGACGGACCAATAATAAGTCGCGCCGAAGGAAAGGCCGCTGACTTGCGCGGAGTTCTGCGGTATCGTTGCGATCACCGCGGCCGTGGCTTGCGAGGCGGGCCTCCAGAATACGTCATAGAGCACGGGATCGCCGTCCGGGTCCGTCGCCGTCTGCCAAGATAACGGCGCCGTAGCGGCCCGCGTGAGGACCGTGCCGGTCCCCGAAACGACGCCGAACGCCCCCGGCGCGGAATTCTGAAGGCTCAGCCGGGCGCTGACCACGGGCGCGGATTGTTGTTGCAGCGGGACGCCTTGATAGGAGTCCATGGCCACGACTTGCCAGTAATACGTCGCCTCGAAAGTAAGCGGCGCCGTGTTGAAGCTCGTCTGCGAGGTATTGCCGATCGGTGAAAGCTGCGTCGGCGAGACGCCGAGGCTGACGTAATACGTCACCGGGTCGCCGTCCGGGTCGCCCGAAGACTGCCAGGAGAGAGCCGCGGAGGATGAATGCTGAACCACCGGCCCGATGGGGGCGCTCTCGCTGGGGACGGATGGGACGCCGTTGAAAATAAACCGCCGCAAAGGCGTCGCGCCCGCGGAATTGAGATAAAGAATCCGGTCATCCCACGCGCAGCCCGTCGGAGAGTCCGCGGCCAACTTGCTCTGGACATTGCCCATGCCATCCAGCTTCACGACGCCCGCCTGGCATCCGCTCGGGCCGCACACCGGCTGGCTGATATACAGGTTGGACTGCGCGTCGGACCACATCCCCCGGACCGTGACGTAGTAGTTGGAGGTCCAGCTCGGCGGCGAGAAGGTGCTCAAGAGGCTGCCGGCCTTGGAATATTTGAAGAGCTGCTGGCAGACGTTGTCCGCGACGAAGATATCCCCTTGGGGGTCCGTGGCAAGGGAAGACGGCGTATAGCACGAGCTGTAGGTCGCGCTGACGCCGGGCATCGTTACCGTCAGCAGGAGACTCCCTGAAAAATCGTACTGGCTGATGTAGCCCTTATAGCCGCTGGGAGGGCAGCCGCAACCGAGGCATTGCAGGCACAAATAGCTTCTCCACTGCTGGTACGCCAGATACACCAGGCCGTTCACCTTATCTATGGCGGCCGAAAATACGGTCTTGGGGTTGTCGTAAATGCTGGCCATGAGCGGGTAGGAAACCTGACCCACGAACGCTCCGGTATTCTGGAAACGCTTCAACGTGACGGTGGTCGAGGATGCGTCCAGGATGTCGATGATCCCGGAGCCCTCGACCGCGAAGGCGATAGGCGAGGAGACGCCGGTATCGAAAGAGAAAAGGGCCGACATCCCGGGAGTCTGGAAGCCGGAGACCTGGTAGCTTGCCCCTCCCGCCGGCCTCCCCAAGACGTATAGGTTTCCGAGCGAATCGCTGTCCGTCCCAGCCACCGAGGCATAAGCGACCGGGAAGGAGGCTTGTTGGAAGTAGGCGCCCGCAAACAGCTCCGCAGGGAAAACCGTGGAAGACAGCAGGACTGCAAGCGCGGCGTATCTCATGATCGGAGGCCTCTCTCGTTGACGACGGCGGTCTTCTGGCTGGGCTTGGCCGCCGAGGCCAGGTCCAGGCCTTCCTCGGTTTCAGGCATCACGGCTTCCAGTTCCGGCGTCCGGCCGCCCGCCAGTTTGAAGACCCGCGCGGTCCGAGCCATGGTGTCTTCGTGGCCCGGAGCGAACACGAGCGCGCTCCCCGGCTTGAGATTCTTGAGGGTATTGGGGTGAACCTTGAAGTGCTCCACCTTGCGGCGGGACATCTCTCCGGTCCCGCGGGTTCCGAGGAAGCTCTTCTGAACGCGCTCGGTGTCGTCGAAAGTCGAATAGGTGCCCAGCATGGAGGACCAGAATTCGGCGTCCTCCGGGTCCGGGGTCCGGAAGCACACCTTGCAGCCGGACGTGTTGTTGAACACCGCGGACTCGAAGGCGTCGGCGTCCATCCCTTCGATATTCCTGAGCTGGCCCAGGTCCTGATGGGAGAGAATGGTCCAGAACCGCGCCGAGCCCACCGTCTGGATGAAAGACTTGAAAGCCGGCGTCGCGAATTCTGCAAACTCATCCAGGATCACCGAGGCCGGGCCGGGCTTGACCCGGGCCTGCTGCCGCCAGGTCGCCACCGACAGGAGGCCCGAGATCAGCATCCGGCCGAGGGGGTTGGCGAGGACCTGAAGGTGCCCTATCGGTATGGCGAAGTAGGCAAGCTGCTTATCGTTGAAAATGTCCTCCAGCTTGATCTGGGGCGAATAAGTATTAAGGAGATCGCCCAATACCCCGGTGGTCCAGGGTCTTATCGCCGAGGTCAGGGCCGTGGTGTCCGGATTCTGCTCGAACTCCTGCCGCGCCATCGCGACCAAGGCCTCATCGTTGCAGGCTCGAAACGCCTTCTCCCGGCACTCGGAGCGGCTGAAGTAGTAGAAGCAGTCCCGGAAGGTGAACTGAAGGCCGGATTTCCAGAAGATCTCCGCCATGTTCTGGATCTTGGCGTAGTCCACCTGAAGGTAGTAGTCCTTCCCCTCGCCGGACGACTTGGGCTCCCGTCCCAGGACCCGCGCCAGTTGGTTGGCGAGCGCCGTGGCATCCTGCCCAGGGACGGGGCGGATTGGGTTGAACGTGTGGGAGCGCGGGTCCTGGGGATTGAAGTAGCGCACCGCCGAGCCACGGCCGCAGCGGTCCGCCAGGGCGTGGAATTGGTCGAAATCGGAATGGTCGCCCTTGGCTTCCATGAAGAAAACCGGCATGCCCTGGCGCATGTCCTGGGCGCTCAAGGCGAAGAGGAACTGGGATTTCCCGGAGCGCGTCGGCCCCACGATCTGCATGTGCCGCTCGCGGGAAACCGGCGTGAGAAAAACGGACCGCCCCCCGGCCGCCATGCCCATGAACGTGCCGGCTTTCTCGGCCCCGCGATCCAGATGTTTCTCAAGCGCCTTGTCCAAACCGCGCTGGTCTTTCGGCTCGTCCCACTCCGACCGGCGGCCTTGCTTGGATTTCCGCAGCGCGATGCAGAGGCCGACCGCCAGGCTGAAGGCTCCCGAGGCGGAGTACCAGCCGCGGCGGACCGCGCCCATCCGGGGAACGGCCCATTTCCGGAACCGGGCGTTGTCCCGGACCAGGAGATCCACCGTCCGCCACGGCAGGAAGGCCAGGAAGATGAAGGCCGCCTTCGCGAAGACGGCGGCGCCCGTCTTCTTGTAGCCCAGCCCCAACAGGACCAGGCTTGCCGCCATCACCGCCATCATTAATAGGAAGAGGACTTGGCTCATCGCGGGTCTCCGTTCAGCAGTTCCTCTCCTTCCGGGGCCGGGGAAGGAGTCGGAGGATGGGGGCGGGGGAAGGGACGAATCGCCAGCGGCGCAGCGAACTGATCCGGCCGGCCCCTCGGCCGGATGAGCTCCCCGATCCGGATGGATTGGGGAGGCGGAGCGAACGGCGCGACGGGAAGACTCCCCCCGGCCGAGGCGTCCTGGCGGGCTGGGAGGCTTGCTGGCGCGACGCGCTGGGGATTCGTCCCTTGGGGCTGGCCCAGCACGATCTCGCCGCCGCGATAGCCCACATAAGGGCCGCGCCCCAAGCTGGCTTTGAAGTCCTCCAGGCTGCACACGTAGATGAAGTCGGCCATCAGTTTTCGCGCCCTGGCGAGGATGAGCCTTGGCCCGTTGGGGAAGGAGGTGATGTAAAGCACGACCGTCGCGGGCGGAAGATCGTGCCGGTACGACGCCCAGGTTTTGCGGTAACGCTCGCGTGACTTCTGCGTCCTTTCCACCTCTATGACCTTGGGTTTTCCCGGCTCAGAAATCCAAAGGTCCGGCATGGGAATGTCGCCCGCAGCCGCGCTCCGCGCGGCCCCCTGGCTGAACACCTGCCGTTCAAACTCGGTCGAGACGGACAAGCCGAGAAGCTCGCTCAAGACCAAGCCGATCCCGGTGACCAGCAGTTCGTGCTTGACCAAAGAATCGGCCAAAGAGGCCCGGAACTCCGGCAATAAAGACAGGTCCAGCCCCCTTAGGGCTTGGTGCCCCGCCGTAGTCAGGGTGTAAATCCGAGGCATGTTCGTATAGTGGTTGACCGTTACCAGACCCAATTCCTCAAGGTACCTGACAGCCTTGTAACTGGCCCCCCGATACTCGTCCCGGAACTTCGAGTTGAAGAACAAATCAACCCTCGCCGTCGTATCCAAACCGTTGCAGAACAGCAGCCCTTCCATCTGAGCCAACCCCATGATTCCCCACTTTTCCAGAGATCTCAGAATCCCTAAAGTCCTTATTCCTACCTCCACCTTCATCTTTTTTCCGTTCCTAAAAATCTGTATCTCAATCACAATCAGTCCTCTTTTTTTTCCTATTTCACTGCCTTCCAGTCCACCGACCTCCTGACCACACCACCACCCCAACCCAAATTCTCACTATCGTAGTGGGGGTGTGGTCAGGAGGATTTGGCGCCCCCGGCGCCAAAGAGGTGGACTAAATTTGGCAGTGAAATCCAGATGATTTCATGGTTTCAGTGTTTTCACCACGCTTCTGCAACGACAGAAGCGGCGACAGAAGCGTGTAGCAGCTACCCCCTGAGCTCAAATTTGCCCTCCGAGACGGCCTGCGCCAGCAGCTTGATCGCCTCGGAGATCAGCCGGCTGCGGCTCACGTCCACGCCCTGCTTCATGTATTTGAGCCGGATCTCATCGAGCGTCACGGCCTCCTTGAGCGGCTGATAAGTCTGGAGCTTGATGTAGGTCGCGGCCTTCGACTTCCGGCCTTCCGGCCGGCCAGACTGTCCGGGTTCCCCGTCCTCCAGGTGACCCAACCCGCCGTCCTCCTCCACCGCCGTCATGTCGTTAGCCATGTCTGGTTTTCTCCTTTTGCGAGCGCCCCGGCGCCCGGTTGTTCCCTTTTATGCGGCGCCTTCCCCGCGCGCGGCCGCAGAAATTCTTCACGCCGCCAAGAATCCCCAACCCACCCAAAGCTCCCGAGAGCCCGCCCTTGTCCACCGCTTCAGGAGCCCACAAAGGTCGCAAGATGCGCCTGGACATGAGCGCCTCAGGGGTAATCCTTGGCGTGCCGGAGGATGCCAGCAGACGAATCTCCTCCGCATTGAGCGCATCCCTCAGGATCAGGTCGTAATGCTTCGGCGAGACAGCCCGGACGACTTCCCGCGCCAGGCTGACCGGAAAGAAATAGCGCCTCCGAAGGTGCAGGACGACCGCGGTGACGTAGGTGTGCTCGGGATGCAGATAGTGAGATCGGTGGCGAAACCGGTAGTTCGGCGGAGGAATCAGACGGCCTCGCGGTGAGCTGTAGAACTGGAGGGTTTGCCTATCCACCGAATGTCCTGAGACGGCCTCCACGAGCTTGATGAACTCATCGGGAAGCAGCAGGGCCTCGCACGACTCCAAGGCAGCGGGTCCAAGCGCCCAAAGCGCGCTGAACGTCATCACCCGGCGGTGCGGCGTAGGGGGCAGACGCCGCTCTTGAAGCACCGGTTCGCCGCCGTCCCGGTAGCAGAACCGGCCCTCCTCATCCGTGAAATATCGCCCCATGATGCCGATCGGATGCCTACGGCTGTGGTGCCGGAACCTGGACGCCGTCCCCGGTTGTCCCACTTGAATCTGCTCGCCGCCTTTCTTCTCCGCTACGCTTGCCACTCTCTACTCCCTCCTTGGGATTGCTGGGCAGGTGGGGATGATTCGCGCTCCCCGAGTCTCGCTGACTGGCTACCAGGCTGCCCGCAATTGCCCCTCACTTAGTAATCGGACGAGCGAGGCGAATCGTTACCGATTTTCGCCCCGATTCCCAATTTTTGCCCCCAGAGTTTCTGCTTGACCCAGCGATGCTTTCCATCAGTCGCGGCCTTTTTTTTCGCTTTCGAGCGCTGGGTGCGCGCGAGGTGCCTGGACTTGCGGTCAAGCAGAATCCTCAGAGGGTCTTTCCCGTCGGAGCCCGCCGCGACGGGCTCGCTTTGAAGGCGGTGTAGGAGGATATCCACCGTCTCCTCGCCGCCGTCATCCGATCCATCGAAGGCTCCCTCCAAGGGCACCACCCCATGCCCTTCGCGGTCCCTGACAATGTCCAGGGAGTTCCTTTTGACCGCCAGAGGGTAGAAGTCTTCCTTGACCGCGTCGGTCAGGAACTCGAAGTCGGACTGAGCGACCGCCTCATCGGCGTCGGGAAGGTTGTCCGTTATCGCGAAGGCCAGCTTAAGCGCGCCCTCATGCTTCGCGGCGAGAACCGCCGGGATTCTTTCGAGCCGCGCCGCTTCTTGAACCCGCCAGCGCTGGGCAAGGGCTTCAAGAAACCTCGGGCCATGCTCAGGCCAGTGATTGAGGTTTTGGAGCTGGCGGGATTGTTTCTCCTCCATCAGACCATCGAGAAGTTCCTCGATGACCTTGTGGCGCGGCTTCTGCGGGAAGCTCCGGCCCAGCCGCGCCGCGGCGGCTTTCACGAGGCGTATCTCCCAGGCTTCCGCCACGGGCTCAACGGGCTCCGGGAGGGTTGCGACGACGGATTCCGCGACGGGTACGGCAACGACGACGCTACTTATTTGACCGATGTTCGGTACCATAAATGATCTCCTCGATCACCTTTGGCGTCCGATTTTTTCGGTCGGCTGCGGGTGGAATTTATCCCCGAAGGGATTTACGATTTACGTTCGTTCGACGACTATACTGCCGCCATCATCACCTCCTGGGCGTTCTGCTGTTGCCCGATCAACGGGAACCTGACGCAATCGGCGGGATTGCTCATCCTCCCGTTTTCTTTGGCATAGACGACCTGCACGGGGCGTCCATGCGTGAAATGGATCTCGGCAATAACGCAGTCCCGCAAGGCTTCGCAACGCCGCCTCAGGTGCCGCCATTGCCAATTGAAATCCTCGGGAACGAATTCCGGGGGAGGCTCTTCGCCTCGGGAAAGGAGCTCCGTGAACTCTACGCGGCCCCAGTCCACGACGGCGCCCTTGGAAATCCTCACGTCCTTCCACTTGGAGTAAGGGAACTGCTCGCGGATCATGTTGAAATACTGCGACCATGCGGCTTCTAACCTCTTCTCTTCCTGTGACACTTGCGTCTCCAAACGGCTCGGCGTTCCGTTGAAGCGGCCGAATTTGACCGTTGGGCCGTGCCCCGATGTCCGGGGAAATTGCGTAGCGTAACCTAATTGGTGAGGGATTCATTCTAACTTTTTAGGCCGCGACTAGTTGCCTCACCTCCGCTTGCTCTTCGGTTCCAATCGCGGCCAGCGCAGGAACATTGCT
>JACRDN010000021.1 GCA_016218575.1 Elusimicrobiota bacterium | reverse complement strand
CTCCGGGCAGGCCCATCTTCGGCCGATTTCTTCGTTGCTCGTCGGTCACAATGCGCTGCGGCATTGCTCCCTCCTCGCGCCTCGAAATCAACTCGAATCTGGGCCTGCCAGTTGGTCATATTATTTCATTGCGAGCCCTAACGACCACGCGGCCATCTTTGGTATAATTTCTCGTGGGTTTCGAGCGCAAGCCGATTTGCTTGGGAATCGCGGGCGGAAGCGGTTCCGGGAAATCGTGGCTGGCCCGCCGCCTCAAGGAGAGCCTCGGGGTTCCGGTCTCCATCATCTGCCAGGACTGGTACTACCACGATAACGGGGGCTTAAGCCCCGAAGAGGGCCGCAAGCTCAATTTCGACCACCCCGAATCCATCGAAACCTCGCTTCTCGTCAGCCATTTGGCCGAGCTTTTGGCCGGCCGGCCGGTGGAGGCTCCCCGCTACGACTACGCCACCCATTCCCGCCTCAAGCAGACCCGCAAGGTGGAGCCGGCTCCCGTCTTGATCCTGGAGGGGTTGTTCACCCTTCAAGCTCCCCGCCTGCGCGGCCTCATGGAGTGGGCGGTTTACATCCAGGCTCCGGACGACGTGCGGCTCATGCGCCGCATCCGCCGCGACTCGAGGGAAAGAAGGGTGGATCTGGAGGAGACTTTGCGCCTCTACGAGCACTGCGTCAAGCCCATGCACGACATCCACGTGGCTCCCTCGGCCGCCCACGCCACATGGGTGTGGCGGCAGGCAGAGGACAAGGATTTCCCCGGGCGTCTCACCGCGCTCCTGCGCGAGAGGCTGTCAACACCAGAGCTGGCGCATGAGCGGGAAAGCATCTCCGCGATTGCGCTCGGTGCTGCGGGCTCCGCCCGCTAGTTCCCCAGAACGGTGTAGTGCCAGGGCTTGCGCGCCGCCCCCCCCAGCTCCGCCATGACGTGCTTGGCGACCGTGTATTCCTCGAGGGCGTTCTTGGAGAGGTCCTTGCCGAACCCCGAGTGCTTAAATCCCCCGTGGGGCATTTCCGAGGCCAGCGGCAGGTGGTCGTTGATCCAGACCGTGCCGAAGCGCAGGGCGTTGGACATGCGGAAAGCCCGGTGCGCGTCGCGGGTCCATACCGAGGCGGCCAGGCCGTAGGGGACGTCGTTGGAGAGGGCCAGGGCCTCTGCCTCGTCCTTGAAGGGCAGAAGGCAGACCACGGGCCCGAATATCTCGCGCTGGACGAGCTCTGAGTCTTGGCTCGCCCCGGATATGACGGTGGGCTCGAAGTAGAAGCCTTTTTTTAGTCCGCGGGGCCTGCCGCCGCCCGCCAGGACCTTGGCCTTGTCTTGGGCCCTTTGAAGGAAGGCTTCCACTCTCTCCCTATGATCCGAGGAGACGAGGGGGCCCATGTCGGTGTCTGCCTTGGCCGGATCCCCCACTCGGATCTTGGCGACCTCCCCGAGGAACGCTTCCGTGAACTTCTTGAAGATCGAGCCGTGGACGTAGAGGCGGGTGGCGGCCGTGCAGTCCTGGCCGGCGTTGACGAAGGCCGCGACCGCCGCGCCCTGGACCGCTGCGTCCAGGTCCGCGTCCTCGAAGACGACGAAGGGGGCCTTGCCTCCGAGCTCGAGGTGGCAGCGCTTGAGGCTGTCCGAGGCCTGCTGCATGATTTTCTTCCCCGTCTCGGTGTCGCCGGTAAACGAGACCAAGCGCACGTCCGGATGGCTGGTGAGGGCCCGGCCGGTGTCCTCGGCCCCGGTCAGGATGTTGACGACCCCCTCCGGGATTCCGGCTTCGAGGGCGAGCTTGCCCATCTCTATGGTGGTCAAAGGCGTGAGCTCCGAGGGCTTTATCACCGCGGTATTTCCCGCGGCCAAAGCCGGCCCGAGCTTCCAAGCCGCCATCATCAGGGGATAATTCCAGGGCGTGATGAGGGCGGTCACCCCGATGGGCTCCCGGCGGAGCATGGAGGTGTAGCCCGGGCAATACTCCCCGCCCGAGATTCCCTCGAGGAGCCTGGCCGCTCCGGCGAAGAATTTGAGGTTGTCGGCCGCGAAAGGGATGTCCCCGTCGCGGGCGAGCTTCAGGGGCTTGCCGGTGTTGGCCGATTCGAGGGCGGCCAAATGGGGCAGGTTCTCTTCGATGAGGCTTGCCCATTTATAGAGCACGGCCGAGCGCTCCGCCGGGGATTTTCCGGACCAGGCGCCGGAGTCGAAGGCTTTCTTGGCCGCGGCCACGGCCTGGTGCACTTCCAAGGGTCCGGCCTCGTAGGCTTCGGCCAAGGTCTCCTCCGTGGCGGGGTTGACGATGGCGCGGGTCGAGCCCCGCGAGGCGTTTACCCATTTTCCGTCTATGAGCATTTTCAAAGACTTGTTCTTGATCAAAGTCGTGGAGGTCATGATTTCCTCACTGGATTTTTTTTGGTTTCGAAATGCCTGGCGTTGACTTCCTTGAAGACCTTCTCGATGGTGTCTACGGCCATGCCCATCTCCTGGGTGGTGAGGGTAAGCGGCGGCTCGATGCGCAAAGTCTTGGCCGAGAACAGGGTTCCGGCCACCAGAACCCCCCGGTCGAAGAGGCCCTTGGACACCTCGTAGCCGACGGCATCGGTCGGAAATTCCATGCCGATCATGAGGCCCTTGCCGCGCACGTCGATGCAGAGCTTGGGGAAGCGCCGGCGCAGGGCCCGGATTTTGGCCATCATCTCGTTGCCGATCTTCTCGGCGCGCTCCGGGAGCTTTTCCTCCAGGAGAACGTGGATGTTGGCGATGGCGGCGACACAGGCCAAGGGATTGCCGCCGAAGGTCGTGGAGTGCAGCCAGGGCTCCGGGAATAACTGCTCCCAGATCGTCTTGTTAGAGACGAAGGCGCCGATGGGCATCACCCCGCCGCCCATGGCCTTGCCCAGGCACATGATGTCGGGCACCACGTTCCAGTGGTCCACGCAGAACATCTTGCCCGTGCGGCCCATGCCGGTCTGCACCTCGTCTACGATGAGCAGAGCCCCGTAGCGGTCGCAGAGGTCCCTGACCCTTGGGAAGTAGTCGTCGGGCGGGACGTTGATGCCGCCCTCTCCCTGGATGGGCTCGAGGATCACCCCCGCGATGTCGTTTCCGACCTCGTCGGCCCCTTTAAGCGCCGATTCGATGTAGTCGGCGTCGCCGTAGGGCACGTGGTAGCAGTCGGGAAGGATGGGAAGAAAGGGCTGGCGGAACTTCGCCTTGGCCGTGGCCGACAGGGCCCCCAAAGTCTTGCCGTGGAAGGCCGCGGTGGCCGCGACGAAGGACTTGCGCCCCGTGTGAAGCATGGCGAGCTTCATGGCGCCCTCGATGGCCTCGGCCCCGGAGTTTCCGAAAAAGCTGAATTGGAGGTCTCCCGGAGTTATGTCGTGGATGAGTTTGGCCAGGATCGCCCGGAAGGGCTCCAGAAGCTCCTGGGAGTGCAGGGCCTGGCGCTTGAGTTGGTTTGAAACCGCCTCCACCACGGTGGGGTGACGGTGTCCCACGTTGAAGATGCCGTAGCCTCCCAGGAGGTCCAGGTACTTCTTGCCCTTCACGTCCGTAAATCCATTGGCGCTGTCGGCCCATTCCACGGAGACGTATTCGGTGGAGACGGACTTGCGGTACTCAAGGATGCCCGGGTTGACGTGATTGGAGTAGTAGCTGGCCGTGGCTTCCGTGACCCAGTTTTTGTCCTCCTCGCTGAGCTCCGGCTTGGCCACCAAAGCCAAAGTTTTTTCCGTCTCCTTCAGTATGTCTTGGGCTGAAACTTTCATAGAAACCTCATAGCGTCAAAGGATGTTCCATCATCTCGCGCAGCGAGAATACCTTCCTGGCCTTGAGCTCCCGGAAGAAGCCTTTGGGAGAGAGCGTGCCCTCGGGCGCGGCCACCCCCCAGGGGAGCAAGGTCTCTCCCCTCAGTATCAGGTCCGCCGCTATGGCCGCGGAAAATCCCACGCCCATCGCCCCGGCGCTCAAGGTCCGGGAGGGCCGTATCTCGCAGTCCCATGTGATGCGCAGCGGTTTTCCGCTGCGCGTGCCGCTCATCGCAACCCGCAGGATCTCGAAATCCTGCGGGTTAGCCGAGGGGCCGTGCAATGCTGTTTGGGCTAAAGCCGTCATGAAGTCTTGGGGCGAAACGCGGCTTGCGTTGACCTGTATGGGTTCTTTGGAGGAAAGCCCGAGCCCGGAGAGAAGCTCAAGCTGCTGCTTGAGCTTCTGAGGGTAAGCGATCTTAAAGGCCAGATTCTTCAGGCCCTTGCCCTTGAAGAAGGCGGGCAAGGTCCCAACTTCCGAGTGAATCACGGCCCCGGCGGAGACTCTCCCTATCGGAGCTCGGAATTCGAGCTCCTCACTATTGCCGTGGGCGGGAATTTCCCGCAGCTTTCCATTGCTCCACACCGGGGCCGGGGCCTCGTATTCCGCCAGCATGGTGCGGATCGAGAAGGGCGGCAGGAAGCGGTTTTGGCTCAGGGCCGGATCGTGGCTCGCGTCGTAAATCCCCACGGTTTCGATCGTGTCGAAGCCCTCGGAAAGTCCCGCCGCCATGAGATTCGTAATCCCAGGTGTCGAACCACATCCTAGTATTCCGAGGAGTTTCGCTTTGCGGAACTCCTCGGCTCGCCGTAGTTGCTTGATCGTCGTGTGGTACAGTCCGCCCAAATCTACGTAATGGGCCTTCAGCGCCAGGGCCAGGTCCATGGCCTTGATGTTGTGCTCGTACCATGCGGCATTGAGGATGCATGCCGCGCCCGCGAGTTTTCGGGATGCGCCCTCAATGCGGGTGAGGTCGAGAGGGATCGCCTTTATTTTTTTTCTTTGGGCGATCTTGGAGAGCACACCAGTACTTCTCTCGATGCTCAGGTCCGCCGCCAAAACGCGCGAGACCCGGGGATTGGCCGCCAGGTCGTGGAGGGCCGCCTCGGCCATTTGGCCGAAAGCGCCCAGTACTGCGACGGTGAAGCCCCGAGGCTTCACCGTTGGAACTCCTTGAGAGCGTTTTCCAGGATGTCGAGCCCTTTTTTGAGGAGTTCCTCTTCGATAGTTAATGGCATCAAGGTCCTGAGCACGTTCTCATGGATGCCGGCCTTGATGACGATGAGCCCCTTCTCGGCGCAGGAATGGGAGATGGCCTTGACCCGTTCGGCCGGGAGGGGCTCCTTGGTTTTCTTGTCCGCCACGAGCTCGACGGCGCGCATGGCTCCCAGGCCTCGAGAATCCCCCACGGTAGGGATTTCCTCGCGCCAGGAATCGAAACGCTCGCCTACGGTTTTACCGATGCGCCGGGCGCGCCCCAGGATGTCTTCTTTTTTGAAGATGTCGAATACCGCCAGGGCCGCGGCGCAGGCCATGGGGTTGCCGCCGTAAGTCCCCCCGATGGCTCCCGTGGCGGCGCTGTCCAGTATCTCGGCTCGGCCCACCACGCCGGAGATGGGCATGCCCGCCCCCAGGGACTTGCCCACCACCATGAGGTCAGGCGCCACTTCCGAGTGCTCGATGGCGAACATCTTGCCGGTGCGCCCGAAGCCGGTCTGGACTTCATCTACAATAAAGACGATGCCATGCTTGTCGCAGATCCGGCGCAGGCCCTGGAGAAATTCCGGCGGGGTGACGACAAATCCCCCCTCCCCTTGGACGGGCTCGACGATGATCGCGGCCACGTCCTCGGCCGCGACGTCGGTGAGAAATAGCCGCTCGAGCTCCTGCAAGCAGTGCCGGGAGAGATTTTCTTCCTTGATTCCTTCCGGCGCCCTGTAAGCGTAGGGAAATCTCGCCCGGTATATCTCGGCCGGGGCGGGCCCGAAGCCCTGGCGCAGGGGCTTGTACTTGCCGTCCAAGGCCAGGCACAGCAAGGTGCGGCCGTGGAAGGCGTAGTCGAAGCTGATGACGCCTTTTCTTTTAGTGAAGGCCCGGGCGAACTTGACCGCGTTCTCCACGGCCTCCGAGCCGCTGTTGAAGAGAATGGCCTTCTTGGGGCCGGGCCCCGGCGCGATCTCGACGAGCCTGCGGCAAACCTCGATGTAGCCGGGGTAGGCCGCGACATGGAAGGATGTGTGGAGGAGCTTCTCGGCTTGATCCCGCAGGGCCGCCACCACCGCGGGGTGGCAATGCCCCACGTTCAAGGCCCCGATCCCCCCGGCGAAGTCAATGTAGGATTTTCCGTCCACGTCCCAAATAGTGGCGTTTTGGGCGCGCTCGGCCACGATGGATGTGTAAGCCGCCGTCCCTGTGGAAACTAGGGAATTTCTTCGGGTCCAAAGCGCCTCTGATGCCGATTTTTTGTTTGTTTTTCCCATTTTTATAAGTATAAATAAAGAGAAATTAAGAAATGGAACCGGAAGACTTGCCCTGCCTGCGCACTATACCAGTTTCCCGGAGGGGCTGTCAAAAGCGCGGTTCAGAGGACGGGGGCTACGCCAGGGCTTTCCTGATCAGCTCGAAGGCCTGGTCGAGCTCCTTCTGGGAGATGACGAGCGGCGGGGCCAGGCGAATAATGGTGCCGTGGGTTTCCTTGGCCAGAAGCCCCAAGGCCATGAGCTTCTCGCAGTAGGGCCGGGCCAAGGTTTTAAGCTCCAGGGCGATGAGAAGTCCCTTTCCGCGAGCCTCTCGGATATAGGGGCTCTTCAATGATTTAAGGCGCTTCAAGAAATGCTGGCCGAGCTGGGCGGCGCGGGCCGGGAGGTTCTCCTTGACTATCACGTCCAGGGCCGCCAGGCCGATCGCCGAGGCCAGGGGGTTGCCGCCGAAGGTGCTGCCATGGGTGCCCGGGGCAAGTAGGCCCAGTATTTCTTTTGAGCCGGCCACGGCCGAGATAGGGTAAAACCCTCCGGAGAGGGCCTTTCCTAGGATGATGAGGTCTGGCTGGACCGCCTCGTGCTCGACGCAAAACATCTTCCCGGTGCGGCCAAGTCCGGTCTGGATTTCATCCGCGCAGAAAAGCACGCGGCGCTTGGCGCAGATCTCACGGGCCTTCTTGAGGTAGCCCGCAGGCGGGATATTGACCCCGGCTTCGCCTTGGATGGGCTCCAGTAAGAATCCGCAAGTGTAGGGAGTGATCGCCGTCTCTAGAGCCTTGGCCGAGCCATGGGGAATGATTTTAAATCCCGGGGTCTTGGGGCCGAAATGGGAGTAGGAGTCCGGGTCCGAGGAGAAGCCGACTATGGTCGTGGTGCGGCCGTGGAAGTTACCCTGGCAGACGATGATCTCGGCCCTATTGGAGGCGATCCCCTTGCGCAAATAGCCCCAGCGCCGCATGGCCTTGATCGCGGTCTCCACGGCCTCGGCCCCGGAGTTCATGGGAAGGGCCATTTCTTGGCCCGTGAGCTCGCAGATTTTCTTGAGCAAAGGGCCCATAAGGGTATTGTGAAAGGCGCGCGAGGTTAAAGTCAGTTTCCCCATCTGGGCCGACGCCGCGGCCCAGATTTTGGGATGGCAATGGCCTTGGTTTAGAGCCGAGTAGGCGCTCAAAAAATCGAAGTAGCGCTTTCCCTCCACGTCCCAGACGTAGATACCCTGCCCTTTCTCCAAAACGACGGGCAAGGGAGCGTAATTAGGGGCGCCGTAGCGCTCGGCCAATTGGATGTGCTTTTCAGTCTCGTCGTTCAATGATATACTCGCCCTGCATGCCCAAAAATAATTTGCCCGGCCGCCCTCTGGGCGGGATCGGAATCCCGTTCAAGGGATTTCCCCGCCTTCGGGTCCTTGATTTTAGCAAATTGCTTCCCGGCCCCTATGCCACCCAGGTCCTTGCCGACATGGGCTGCCAAGTGACCCGGGTGGAGCTTCCCCATTTCGGGGACATGACCCGCGATCTTCCCCCCAAGATCGGGAACGTGGGCTCCACGTATTGGATGGTCAATCAAGGTAAAAAGCGCCTGTGCTTTGATTTTAGAAAGCGAGAAGGGATGAGAAGGCTTCAGAGCTTGATCAAAGCCTCGGACGTCCTGGTGGAGGGATTTCGTCCCGGCCTCATGGAGCGCCTGGGGCTCGGCTTTAGAGCCGTCCAACGCTTGAACCCCAGGCTCATTTACTGCTCGATCACGGGCTATCCGTCCCAGGGGCCCATGGGCCGCAAGGCCGGGCATGACCTGAACTTCCTGGCCGCAAGCGGCTTCCTGGGACTGGGAAACTCCGAGGGGAGAATCGCCTTCCCCCCGACTCAGATCGCGGACCTGGCTGGGAGCATGGGGGCCGTGTCCGGGATTTTGGCGGCACTCCTCGAGCGCGGCCAAACTGGGAAAGGGCGGCAACTACAGCTCTCCCTAGCACAAGCGGTTCATTCCTGGCTCGTGATTCCCCTCGGCCATCTCAAGGCCACGGGCAAGGACCCCAGTCTCGGCCGCTTCTGGTGGAACGGGGCCCATCCCTTTTACCGCCTCTACCGGGCCAAGGACGGCCGAGAGCTCGCCGTGGCCGCGGTGGAGAAGGGATTTGCGGTATCCCTCCTCGACTGCCTGGGGTTATCCAGGCTCCGGAACCTGGCCGACGATCCCATGCGCCACCGGGCGCGGCTGAGCGGCGCCATGTCCCGCGTGTTCCGGACCGCGGCGTTGAAGGAGTGGGAAAGCCGCTTCAAGGGCAAGGATTTTTGCGTGAGCCCGGTTCGTTTTTTGGCTGAAGCAAAAGTGGGTGAAATAGCATAGGCCGTTTGCCGCCTGATCCTTAGGACCTCCGACCCATCCCTTCCTCTCCCGTTATTGTTATAAAAACTGCATGCAAGGCGCCATCGCGTTTTTTGTCGTCGCCGGCTGGGTTGCGGCCTCTCCGACAATCAGGGCTGAAGCCGTCAAAACGGACACGCCGTCCTTCGCGCAAAAGCCCTCCGAGGAGATCAAGGTCGCCATGGGACGCTATTTCGCCGCGTTGAGGGCGCTTAAGCAGGCGCAATTGCTTAAAAGAATGATCGAGAATGGGATTCGGCGTATTTCTCCCGCCGGGTCTTACCGGCTCATATCCTCTGACTATGAACTGGAGATTGGCCCCGAGGATATGCCCGTTTACCGGGCATTGTACGCCAATTTTTATTCGTCGCCCAGGCATTTCCTGTATTTGCCGGAGCCCGAGGACAAGCGAGCGCGGATCAAATACAGGCCGTCCGAGTTTGAGTATCTGTACCCCTGCTGGAAAAACGCCTTTTGCAAGCTTTTGACGCAAACGGCCGCCGTGGCCCCGAAGGGGGAGGGCCTTGCGAATCTGATAGCTTGGGGTCGGGAGACGGTCGTGTATGAGAAGTGGGGCGGATATCCCGTCCTCTATGATAACTGCTACAGGAATTTGCCGCAGCTACACTAGGTTATCCACAAAAACTCCCGGGAAGTTTTTGTGGATAACTTCCGAATCTTCAGCCCGGTCCGCGCGTCGCGAGCCTGAACCCGTAGTAGAGAAGAAATCCCCCCGGCCCCAATGAAATCCAGGGAGAGCCCCTCCCCTTGGCCAGAATCGCTCCCGCCGCTGAAAACAGGATGACGAAGGCCCCCACCCCGAGCATGAACTCGACGAGGTTCTGGGCAAAGAAGAGGCCCGTGTTGCGGTAGCTAAAGAACAGCAGGCTTGCTCCTCCCAGGACCATGAACAGGAAGTGGCCGAAATAGATCCGGCTCCACATGGCGGCGGTGATGAGGACGGGGATTTTGCCCTGGGAATAGAATATGGCGAGCAGCATGAAGCCCAGATGCAGAAGGCCGGAGAGGATGAATACGAGCCCCAGCCTGCGGCGTATGGCCGAAGATGGCGGTATCATCCGGCTATGGCTGGGAGGTGAAGACCCAGGGAGGGCTATCCGGCCGGGCCAGGAGGCCCGTGGGCCTTTCCACAAGCCGCCCGCCGTTATACAAGGTCAAGAGCAGCCGGTCCCCCTCGAAATACTGCATGGAAAAAAGAGCCACGGCCTGGGCCGGGGTGTATATCCTTTTGTCCCCGTATTGCTGGGCCCAGGCCTTTAAGGCCTTTATGTCCTGGCCGTTGATCGCGACGATCCAGGCATTCTCGTCGTAAGGCCCTAGCGGCGCGTCCTTATAATCCTTTGCGGATGCGGCGGGGGCCTTTACCTTCAGTATTTTCAAGCCGGGAATTTCCTTCCCGGCGATTTTTAGGGTTTCCTCGTACCAGGCCGATTTTTCCATCCCGAGCCAGCCTGAAGCGGTGGGCTTGCCCTTCTTGAACCGTCCTAGAAAGTGCCGCAGGGAATCCACGGGCACGGCCTCGTTGTAGCCGTCCCCGTATCTCGAGCATATGACGCCCACGACCTTCTTGCTGTCCCGGGAGATGAGAGGGCCTCCCGAGTTTCCCCCGAATATGGTGGCCGAGATCGAGACGAGGCTGCGGGGCCAATATTGGTCCACGTTTGCCGAAACCGGATAGGCCATCACCTGGCCTTCGGTCACGAATTCAGCCCTCTTGATGTACCGGGCGGGAAAGCCGATGGCCGCCACGTTCATTCCTTTCATGTTCCCGGGGTCGCTTTCCAGTTGCAGGAAGGCCGAGAAGCGAGGCTCCTTGAGCTTGAGAATCGCCAAATCCCGGTAGAAATTCTTGGCCGCCACCACGGCCTTGCCCCTGGGCGGGGCCATTCCAGGCCCGGGCCTAAAGAGCCAGCGCAAGGTCACCTCCTGCCCGAGGTTTAGCCCCTTCACCACATGCCAATTGGTGACCACCAGCTCCTTATCAATGAAGAAGCCGCTTCCCCAGCTCGTCGGTTCGCCCTTGGAGTCCTCTTCGGTCGCCACCTGCACGACGGCGCCGAGAAAATATTTGAGGCAGGCCTCGGATCGAACGGCCGCGCCGGCTTTTAGGCATTCCTCGGCCGATATCGTCCTAGGGTCAATCACGGGCCAGCTGTCCATTTCCGCTTCAGGAGGAGGTTCGCTGGGATTTCCCCGCTGCCACCAGGGGGTGTCCGCGGCCGATATGGTCACGGACATAACCATATTTGTGGAGAGGATGAAGGCGAGAATGATATTTCTTGCCACGGCCCTAAGGATACAGGGATATCGCCCGGTTTTCAAGGGGAGAATTTGGCGGCAATTTCATATGGTGCTTTCGGCCCAAGTCCCAATAGGTCCTATGGCCCTGTAAATTTTCAGGATAAGTCTCTATCTTATGTGTATGAATAAAAATCTATTGATATTCGCCGTTGTTGTAGCGCTGGTTCCCCTGGCTTTGCAGTCTGCATTGGGTATTCTACCTGACTTGCCAGGGGATGATGGTCGGGACCCTATTTCAGGTTATGTGCTCGAGAGGCAACCTGCTCCAGAGGTCGTTGAGGACGATTATAAATCGGGGTATACAGAAGCGGACAAGATGTTCCTGCGCGAAGAGCGCATCAAAATCCGGAACATGGCAACGAGGGAGGTGGGGGATTTTGAAATCTTCGTGAATTTCGCTTTAAATGAAATCATGGCAAGTTGGGATAAGGCAAAAGCCCAAGCTCCTTTCAATGCCGAGGAATCAGCCAAAAAACATTTGGAGCAAATCGTGGAATTGGAAAAGATGGCGGTTCGTTCCCTGACCTTTTTAAAGGATCAATTAAAGAGCGATGAGCAGTTCTTCTTGGCTTCGGGCTCCTGGGGTGAATTCGCGAAGCTCAAGGCCGCGGGAAGAATCCTTAAAAACGCGAGGAAATATTCTGGCTATTCGGAGATTTATGACAGAATACACGCGGCGCAGATACGGATTCAGGAAGACTCCAAGCGCATCCAAGCCCAAGCGCGGCGGGAATATGTCATTAAGAAGATGCTTGACTCAAAAATTCCCTAAAGCTCCTCTTGAGCCAGCGCCTCGTCCAGCGCCTGGGCGATGACCTCGGCGTCGGCCTTGGCCAGGCAAAGAGGCGGCTTTATGCGCAGGACGTTTCCGGCCATTCCCCCCTTGCCGATGAGGACCCCGCGGTCCTTCATAATATCCAGGATTCGGAGCGTCATCTCCGGGGCTGGCTCCTTGGTTTTCTTGTCCTTGACGAGCTCGACTCCTATCATGAGCCCCTTGCCGCGCACCTCGCCGACGGCCTCTCGCCTTTGGACAAGCTCGCCAAGCTTGTCCAAAAGGTAGCTTCCCACCTCGTGGGCGTTGGCGGCGAGGCTCTCCTGATCATAGACGTCGAGCACCGCCCCGGCCGCGGCCATCTGCACCGGGGAGCCCCCGAAAGTGTTGTAGTGCAGTTTGCCTTTCATGGAGGAGGCTATTTCCCGGGTGGTGACGACGGCCCCGATGGGGTAGCCGTTGGCCAGGCCCTTGGCCAGGGTGACCATGTCCGGGCGCACCCCCCATTTCTGTATGCCTAGAAAGTCGTTGCCGGTGCGTCCCATCCCGGTCTGGACCTCGTCCGAGATGAAGAGCCCCCCGTATTTTTTCACGACCTCGTAGGCTCCTGGGAAGTATTCGGGCTCGGGGGTGATCACGCCCCCCACGCCGTTGATGGGCTCGGCGAAGAAGGCCGCGATCCGCCCGCTGGTGGAGGCTCGGATGGTGTCCTCGAGTTCGGTCACGCAATACTGGGCGAACTCCTTGGGAGTCATCCCTTTGGGTCTCCGGTAGGTATAATCGGCCGGGGCGTGGGTGACTCCGAAGGGATAGGGGGTCGAGTGCCGCCAGGCGGCCTGCCCGGTCAAGGCCATGGCCATCATAGTGCGGCCGTGGTAAGCATGGCGCAGCGCGACAAATTCCGAGCTTCCGGTGTGGTTCTTGGCGATGAGGGCGGCGAGCTCGTTGGCTTCCGAGCCGGAATTGGTGAAGAAGCACATATCGAGCTCGGGGTTCGCGGGCTTAACTTTTTCAATCAAGCGCCGGGCGTACAGCCCCAAGGACGGATGCAGGTAGAGGGACGTCGTGTGGAAGTATTCCTGCATCTGCTCTGTGATTTTCTTCAGGAAGTGCGGATGGGAGTGGCCGATCGAGACCGTGGCCACCCCGGCGAAGGCGTCCAAGTACCGCCGGCCCTTTTCGTCATAGACGAACTGCCCCCGCCCCTTGACGATCTGCAGGGGCTTGGAATACATGGGGCCGGGGAGAGGCAGGATATGCTTCTCCCGGAGTGCCGCGACTTCATCCGTGGTCGGCGCCAGAACGGCTTCCATCTCAGTAGAGATTGGACTGCCGGCGCTGGCCGGTGTAGTCGAGGAAGACCGTCTTCTGCTCGGTGAAGAAGTGCAGGCCTTCCTTGGACATCTCGCGCTCGCCCACCCCGGAGCCCTTGACCCCGCCGAAGGGGACCTGGGCCTCCCCCCCGATGGTGGGGCTGTTGACGTGGACCATGCCGGCCTCGATCTCGTCCACGAAGCGCATGGCCAGGGTCAGGTCCTGGGTATAAATGGCGGAGGTGAGGCCGAAGTCCACGGCGTTGGACAGATGTATGGCCTCCTCAAAAGATGAAGCTTCCGTGACCGCTAAGACTGGCCCGAACACTTCTTCTTTGAAGAGGCGCATCGAAGGCTGAACGCCGGTAAACAGAGTGGGCTCGACAAAATAGCCATGGCTCAAGCTTCCTTCGGAAAGCCTGCGGCCGCCGTAAACCAAACGGGCTCCCTCCTTTTGACCGATCTCGATGTAGTCGAGATCGGTCTTCAGTTGATTTTTGTCCACCGCCGGGCCCATGCCCACGGCGGGGTCCATGCCGTCGCCCACCTTGATTTTCCTCATCTCGACCAGGAGCATGTCCAAGAAGGGCGCGGCTATTTTCTTGTGCAGGATGAGGCGGCTGGTGGCCGTGCAGCGCTGGCCGGTGGAGCCGAAGGCCCCCTTCATGATACCGCCCAAGGCCAAATCCAGGTCCGCGTCTTCCCAGATGACGGCCGGGTTCTTGCCCCCCATCTCGCAGGTGGTCTTGATTCCCCGGCGGCCGCAGATGCCGTGCACGCTGGCGCCGATCTCGTTGGAGCCGGTGAAGGAGACGGCCTTCACCCGGGGGTCCGACACCAGGATGTCGCCCACGGCCGAGCCAGAGCCCATGAGCAGGTTCAAGACCCCGGGGGGAAGCCCGGCCTCCTCGAATATCTCGACGATTTTCGCGGCCATGGCCGGGACCAAGGAGGCGGGTTTGAACACCACGGCGTTGCCCGCGACCAAAGCCGGGGCAAGCTTCCAGGCCGGGATGGCGAAGGGAAAATTCCAGGGGGTGATGACGCTCACCACTCCAAGTG
Source organism: Elusimicrobiota bacterium (assembly GCA_016218575.1). NCBI lineage: Bacteria > Pseudomonadati > Elusimicrobiota > Elusimicrobiota bacterium. Next base: position 21,562 of record JACRDN010000021.1, on the reverse strand, counting down.
GTTGCCGGAGCGTGTAGAGGAAGTTCTTGGAAAGCTCCGAGGGCATGCTCACCCCGCCCAGGCGCAGGCCCTCGCCTGCGAACCACTCCATCAAGGTGATGCCCTTGTCCAGCTCGCCCTTGGCCTCGCTTAGGATCTTGCCTTCTTCCCTGGTCATGAGAGCCGCCAATTCGCCCTGGCGCTCGCGGCATAGCTGCGCGGCCTTGGCCAGTATCCGCCCCCGGTTCGGGGGCGGAGTGCCCCTCCAGCTTGGAAAGGCCTTTTGCGCCGCGTCCAGGGCTTTGGCGGCGTCGCTTTTATCGGCCCCGCGAAACCGGGCCACGACATCCCGCGTATCGGCCGGGTTCACGGAAATAATTTCCCGCTCGCCGCTGCCGGCGAGCCACTGTCCCCCGATGTGCTGCTTGAGCTCCAGGGGCGCCTTCTTGGACCTTGGTTGGGTCAGGATTGTCATGGATTCTCCCTAATTGAAGGATCGGGCCACCCGGCGCAGGAACCGGCCGTGGCTGGTCTTGCCTAGAAATCGGTCGCGCTCCACCATGCGGGTCCCCCGAACGAAGACGTCACGGATGGAGCCCTTGACGGTCGTCCCCTCGTAGGGGTTGTAGTCGGCCTTGATATGGTGGCTTTTCGCGGAGAAGGTGTGGCTTTTCTTGGGGTCTATCAAGACGATGTCGGCGTCGGCCCCGGGCGCGATGGAGCCCTTGCGCGGGTAAAGCCCGAAGAGCTTGGCCGGGGTGGTGGACGTGATGTCGACGAAGCGGTTGGGGGTAAGGCGCCCCTTTTGCACCGCGTCCCAGAGGAGGAGCATGCGCGTCTCCACCCCGGGCGCTCCATTGGGGATCTTCGAGAAATCCTTGAGGCCTAGATCCTTGCCTGGCTTCTTGTCCTTGGGCTTCATGCAGAAGGAGCAGTGGTCGGTCGAGACAACCTGGAGCGCGTTCTGGGCCAGACCCTTCCAGAGCCTACCCTCGTTGCCCTTGGGCCGGAGCGGCGGGGACATCACGAATTTGGCCCCCTCGAAGCCCGGCCTTTCGTAGTCCTCGTAGGAGAGATAGAGATACTGGGGGCAGGTCTCGGCGAAAATAGGGAGTTCCCTCTCCCGGGCCCGGCGCACCTCTTCCATGGCGTCCCCGGCGGAAAGGTGCACGATGTAAAGCGGGACCCCGGCCATCTCGGCCAAGGCGATGGCCCGGCGGGTGGCCTCGGCCTCAGCCGACATGGGCCTGGTGAGCGCGTGGTGCTTGGGCTCGATCTCTCCCCGGGCCAGGGCTTTTTGGACGAGGACGTCTATAACCCCCCCGTTCTCGGCGTGCATGCATATCATGCCGCCGTTCTCCTTGGTGCGCAGCATCGCCCTGAAAATCGTGGCGTCGTCGGACATGAAGACCCCGGGGTAGGCCATGAACAGCTTGAAGGTGGAAATGCCCTCCTTCACCATTTGGTCCATCTCGCCCAAGCGTTTCTCCGGGAGATCGGTGACGATCATGTGGAAGGAGTAATCCACCGCGCTTTTCCCTTGGGCTTTTTCATGCCAGAGGTCCAAAGCCTTGGCCAGGGCCTCCCCCTTCTTCTGGATGGCGAAGTCTATGACCGAGGTGGTCCCGCCGAAAACCGCGCCCAAGGAGCCGGAGGTGAAATCGTCCGCGGTGGTGGTGCCCCCGAAGGGCATGTCGAAATGGGTGTGGACGTCTATGCCGCCCGGCACGGCCACGGCCCCGGAAGCGTCAATGACTTCGCCGCCATTGGGAGCGATACCCCCTATGGCGGCGATTCTTCCATCCTTGACCGCGATGTCGGCGACGTAGCAGTCCGAGGCCGTGAGAACCGTGCCGCCCTTGATGACCAGATCGTAGCTCATACTTTCTCCCGTTTCATGACGAGCGCGTAAACCGCGAATGAAATCCCGAAGCTGATAAACCATGCGTAGTGGTAAAGTGTGACCCAGAATGGGCGAGCCTCGAGCGCGCCGATAGTTCCTAGAAAACCCGGGATCAAGGGCAGTATGCCGAGGATAAGGGCGAGAATCGCTTTGGTATTGAAGCCGTTCCTGTACCAATAGCGGCCCGAGGGCTCGTAAAGCTCGGGAAGGCTTAAATGACAGCGGCGGATCAGGAAATAGTCGCAGATCAGTATTCCCCCGATGGAGCCGAGAAGGGAGGAATAAGCCACCAGCCATTTGAAAATATAGCCGGAGGGATCGGCCACCAGCTTCCAGGGCTGCATGAGTATGCCGACGACCCCGGTGATGTAGCCTCCCTTGCGAAAGTCGATGCGCCGCGGCCATAGGTTGGCCAGGTCATTGGCGGGGCTCACCACGTTGGCCGCGATATTGGTGGCCAAGGTGGCGATGCCGAGCGAGACCAGGGACACGGCTAGGACCAGCGGATTTTTGAATTTGGCGAGAAGGATCACCGGGTCCCAGATGCTTTCTCCATAGATGACCACGGTGGCCGAGGTGACGGCGACCCCTATGAAGGAAAAAAGGCCCATGGTCGCGGGAAGGCCCAAGGCCTGGCCCAGGATCTGGGCCTTTTGCGACTTGGCGTAGCGGGTGAAATCCGGGATGTTCAAGGAGAGGGTCGCCCAGAAGCCGATCATGCCCGTGAGCGCCGGAAAGAAGAAGGACCAGAATTGGCCGGCCTTGGGGCCCCCGGGAGCGAAGGCGGATGGGGCCGCGAACATCGGCCCGAAGCCTCCGGCTTGGAGGTAGGCCCATGTAAGAAGCGCCAACCCCAGTAGGATGAGTAGGGGAGCTTTTATGTTAAGGAGAAATCTGATTGATTCCACTCCCCTATAAATCACGTACATGTTGAGCCCCCAAAAAAACAGGAAACAGGCGAGCTGCGGCAGGCTGATGCCGAAGAAGCCATGGGGCCAGGCCTCCAGGCCGGGGAGGTAAATGGCGCAGAGCTTGAAAATGGCCCAGCCCCCGATCCAGGCCTGTATCCCGAACCAACCGCAGGCCACCAAGGCCCGAAGGAGAGCCGGGATGTTGGCCCCGAGGATCCCGAAGGCCGGCCGGCAGTACACGGGGAATGGAATCCCGTACTTGGTCCCGGCGTGGGCGTTCAAGACCATGGGGACCAGGACTATGCAGTTGCCGAGAAATATCGTGAGCACCGCCTGCCACCAATTCATGCCCTCGGCGATCAAGGAGGAGGCGAGCATATAGGTCGGCACGCAGGCGCACATGGAGATCCAGAGGACGCAAATGTCCTTCATGGCCCAGGTCCGCTCCCCCTTCCTGGTGGCCGCGATGTCCGGGTTCCAGTAAGGCGAGTGGGAAAGATCCCCCGCATGCTCGCGGATTTCCTGGTCCAGTAAAGCCTCGATCATAAGTTATGGCAGCTGCTGGACGAGCTCTTGGTACGTCTCCGGCCTTCGGTCGCGGAAGAATTGCCAGACCTTGCGCACCTCGAGGATTTGGTCGAGGTCCAGCTCCGCTGTCACCAAAGCGTCGCGGTCGCGGGGGCCCATGGCCTGGATCTGCCCGCGCGGGTCGCAGAAGTAGGACTGGCCGTAGAACTCCCCGATCTCCCAGGGCTTCTCACGCCCCACGCGGTTGATGGCCCCGATGAAGTACTGGTTGGCCACGCAGTGCGCGGGCTGCTCGAGCCTCCAAAGATATTCCGAGAGCCCGGCCACGGTGGCGGAGGGGTTGAAGACGATCTCGGCGCCGTTGAGGCCCAGGATGCGGGCCCCGTCCGGGAAATGGCGGTCGTAGCAGATGTAGACTCCCACCTTGGCGTATTTGGTCTGGAAAACGGGATAGCCCAGGTTTCCCGGCTTGAAATAGTATTTCTCCCAAAACCCGGGGGCGCAGTGCGGGATGTGGTTCTTGCGGTACTTGCCGAGGATTTTACCGTCGGCGTCTATCACCACGGCCGTGTTGTAATAGGTGCCGGTGGATGGAGTCTCGTAAAGCGGAACGACGATCGCCATCTTGTGCTTCTTGGCGAGCTTCTGCATGAGCTCGGTGGTCGGGCCCGGAACTGGCTCTGCGGTCTCGTACCATTGGGGGTGCTGCTCGGCGCAGAAATAGGGGCCGTAGAAGATCTCCTGCAGGGCCAAGATCTGGACGCCTTGCCTGCCCGCTTTTTCGATCAAGGGGACGTGCTTCTTGATCATCCTCTTCTTGATGTCTGAGAGCGAGTGCTTGGGAATCTGCCAATCGCAGGAGGTCTGGATGAGGCCGCATTTCACCGTTCGTGCCATGGGTTCTCCGTTATTTCTTGATCTTTCCGTTGAGCTGGGAGAGGCGCTCGATCACGCTCGGGACCTTGAAGAATTTCTTCTCGGAGGCGAGGAGGCGCGAGTCGTCTATGGGGAGCTTGAGCTGGTAGGCGTTGTCGGGGGCGCTGTGCTCGAACTGCGTGCCGTAGATTTGGGCAAGCCCCACCGCCATCAGGAAACGGTCCAGGGCTGCGGCCGTCAGCCACCGCCCCACCTGGTGGCCTTGGATGGCCGCCATGCAGGCCATGCGGTGCGCCATCAGGAAGTCCTGGGGGTCGGTCCCGTGCTGGAGGATGACGGCGGCATGGTAGAGGTCCTTGGGGGTTCGCACCTGGTCCAAGGCCACGAACTCGAGCGCGGCCGTCTTGCGGCAGAGGTCCCGCCTCTTTAAGTCGCGCAGGGCCTCGCTCGAATCGTAGACCCGCTCGCGGTCCCTCTGGTCCTCCTGGAAGAGCTCGTGGAGCTTTAGATTGTCGGTTTCGGCAGGCATGTGGAGTATTCCTTCCAGGTGAGGGGCGCTAGATCCGTTTTGACCTCTTTCATGGAGATGCAGCCGTCCACGGGGCAAACCAAGGAGCAGAGGTTGCAGCCCACGCAGTCCTCGGCCACGACGCGGGGCTTGCGGTCCCTTCCGATCTTGATGCACTGGTGCGCCCCGTCGTGGCAGGCGATGGCGCAGAGGTCGCAGGCGATGCACGTGGAACGGTCTATCGAGGCCACGGTCTTGTGGCGGAGATTCAGCTCGTTCCAGTCCACGATGTGCGCGGAGCTCTTGCCGATGAAGTCCTCTAGCCTCGAGAAGCCCTTGGCGTCCATCCAATCCTCGAGGCCCGAGACCAGCTCCGAAATGATGCGGAATCCGTAATGCATGACCGCGGTGCAGAGTTGGACCGAGGAGGCGCCCAGAAGCATGAACTCCACGGCGTCCGACCAGGTGGAGATTCCCCCTATCCCTGAGATGGGGATGCCCCGGGTCTGAGGGTCGGCTGCGATTTGGCTCACCATATGCATGGCGATGGGCTTGACGGCCGGGCCGCAGTAGCCGCCATGGGCGATTTTTCCCCCCACGGAAAATTTGGGCTTGAGAGTTTCCAGATCCACGCCCATGACGGAATTGATGGTATTGATAAGCGAGATCCCGTCGGCCCCCCCCGCGGCAGCGGCCCGGGCCGGGTGGCGCACGTCGGTGACGTTGGGCGTCAGCTTGACGAGGACGGGTATGGAGGACTTCTCCTTTACGAATTCGGTCACCATCTTCACGTAGTCCGGGACCTGGCCCACGGCCGCGCCCATGCCGCGCTCGGACATCCCATGGGGGCAGCCGAAATTGAGCTCGATGCCGTCCGAGCCCGCCTCCACCACCCTTGCCACGATGTCGTGCCAGGCTTGGCGCTCGCAGGGAACCATGAGCGATGCGATGACGGCGTTATTGGGAAAGCGTTTTTTGACTTCGTATATTTCCCTCAAATTATCCGCCAGGGGCCGGTCCGTGATGAGTTCGATGTTGTTGAAGCCCGCCATTTTCTGCCCGCCGATGTCGAGGGAGCCGTAGCGGGAGGTGACGTTGACGACAGGCGGGTCAACCCCCAAGGTCTTCCAGACCGCCCCGCCCCAGCCCGGTTCGAAGGCCCGCATCACCTGCTCCCCGGAATTGGTGGGCGGAGCCGAGGCGAGCCAGAATGGGTTGGGGGAGCGGATGCCGGCGCAGTCGGCGGAAAGGTCAGGCATGGAGGGCCTCGGCTGGGCGGCTCTCGATGGTTCGCGCCCAGTAGCGGTTCTCCGGGGAGAGCTCGGCCGCGGGCATCAGGAAGCGGTGGATGGCGAGCGCGGCGCGCTTGCCGTCGGCCGCGGCGTTGACCACTTCCTTTCCGCCGTTGATCGCGTCCCCCCCAGCGAAGATCTTGGAAACGGAGGTCCGCAAAGTCTCGGGGTTGACGGCGATCCTGCCGTCTTTATCGAGCTTGAAATTCATGGCTTGGGCGAGATCGCGGAGCTGGCTTTGGCCGATGGCCTTGATGACTCGATCGCAAGCAATGGTGAAATGGGAACCGGGGAGAAGGTGGAGCTTTCCTCCTTTGACCCGCGTTTTTTGGAACTCGACTCCCTCGACCTTCTTCCTGCCGATAATGCGCACGGGGGCGGAGTTCCAAAGAAACTCGGCCTCGTCTTGCTTGGCGAGTTCGTACTCGAAGCCGTAGGCGCCCATCTCCGCGGCGGAGCGGCGGTAGGCCATGACGACACGCGGGGTTCCGATCCTCTTGGATTGGGTGGCCGCGTCTATGGCCGTGTTTCCCCCGCCGATCACCACGGTCAAGGCGCTGCTGCCCAAGGCCGAAAGCTCGCGGTTCTTGACATGGCGGATGAAGGCGAGGGCCTCCCAAACCCCGGGCAGGTCCTCGCCCGGGACGCCCAGGCGCTGGGTGGAGCCGAGACCCGTGGCGATGAATATCGCCGAGAAGTCCTCGAGGAGACTTCGCGGCAATATGTCCTTGCCTACTTCCTTGCCTGAAGAGAGCTTTACCCCCAAAGCAAAAGCCATCTTGGCTTCCGCCAGAGAGACCTTTCGCCCCATCTTATACTCGGCGATGCCGAAGGTGTTGAGGCCGCCGGGAACCTTCTCTTTCTCGAAAATCGTCACGGCGTAGCCGAGCCTGCGCAGGTACACGGCGCAGGAAATCCCAGCCGGGCCCGCTCCGATCACGGCCACGCGATGCCCATTGTCCGGCGCGGGCTTAAACGGGCCGGCTCCCCCCAGCTCGTGCAGGTAATCCGTGGCGCGGCGCTGGAGCTTGGCGATCTGTATGGGATGATCCTGCCACTCGTGGTAGACGCAGGCCCCTTCGCAGAGCACTTCCACGGGGCAGGCCCGGGCGCAGGAGTGGCCCAGGGGGTTGGCCTCGAGGATGGTCTTGGCCGAGCCCTTGAGGTTATCGGAGGCGATCTGCTTGATGAAGCGGGGAACGTCTATGTGGGTCGGACAGGCTCGCACGCAGGGGGCGTCGTAGCAATAAAGGCAGCGGCTTGCCTCAAGCCGGGCCTCCTCGGGCTTGAGCGGCGGCTTTATTTCCTTGAAATTCTCGCGGTAGACGCGCTCCAACTCGGCGCTCACCCGCCGAGTCTAGCATTTTTTTGGACGAGCTAATTGAAAGCGATCTTGCGCAGGCTCCAATAGAAGAGCTGCTTGTAGTCGGGGTCATGGCCGAGCCTTACCTTGCAGATCATTCGACCGGGGCGGGGCAGGCGGCACTCGCAGTACCTGTCGTAGCCGTAGCCGCCGTAAGCCCACGAATCGGAGAAGTGCAGGAGCAAGGTAAGCGTGCGGGGGTCGCGGTCGCGGACGGGGATGTATTCGGGCTTGGGCCCCAGGACCCGGACCGCGATGCGGTAGCCGTCGTCCGAGAGCGTGCTTTTATTGATGTTGACCCATAAGGAGCCCGTTTCGTCGGCTTTCAAGACGAGTCTGCGCGAACGCCCCGACTTGTCCTTGAGGCCGCCCGGGTCCACGAAAGTCTGGGGGCCGTTGGGTTCCATGATCGCCTCGACCTCCGCCTCCAGCTGCCAGCTTCCCGCGAATAGCCGAGGCGGAACCTCGGGGGCCGAGTCGAAGGCCTTTCCCGCGATTTTATCGTCGAAAAGAGTCCTGGTCTGGGCGTGGCCGAAAGCGGCCAGGGCGAGAACGATCGGGAGAAGGACATGGGGCATATTCGTCGTAGTATAGATCGCAATCGCCGCATTGACAAGAGCTGAAGCGGGGCCTATACTTCGAGGAGAGCATGAAAACAGGGTCTTCTTTCCATCCTGCGGCGGCGGTTTTAGCGTGCTTTATTCTTGGGGCATCCGCCGAGGACCTTGGCTCGGAGTCCGTGACCTTGATGACGTATTACCCGGCCCCGTCGGGCGTCTACGTCAAGATGATAACCACGGCCGACGCTTATCTCGCCAGAGACGCCGGCTCGGTGGGCATCGGCACCGTCGCTCCCGGAGCGAAGCTTGAGGTGCGCGGCGATGTCAAGATCGTGGACGGCAGCCAGGGCAGCGGCAAGGTCCTGACCTCGGACGCCGCCGGCCTGGCCAGTTGGCAGGCCTTGCTCCCAACGGGGGCCGTGATGTTCTTCGATCTGGCCTCCTGCCCCAGCGGTTGGGCCCCCATGGTCGCGGCTCGGGGGCGCTACCTGGTGGGGCTTCCCGCCGGAGGCGCCCTTTCCGGAACCGCCGGAACGGCCCTCTCGAATCTGGAAAATCGCGCGGCGGGGCGGCATTGGCATCCCATCACCGACCAGCAGCACAGCCATGGTGGTTGGGGCGCCAATCTTGCCAACGGGGGAGCTTATAACACCATCGTGCCCTGGCAGAATAGAGGCGCGGCTTTTCCAGGACCCAATGGCTATGTTCAGGTTACCGACAATGCTTCGACAGGGATCACGGCCACCAACAATAACGCGGGCTCCGTGGCGGGCACCAACGCCCCCTACCTTCAGCTCCTGGTATGCCGGAAGCTGTAGCGCAGCCCCTAAGAATCACGACCGCCACCTACGCCATATTTTTCGCCCTCTTCTTCCTATTCTTTGGAAGGCATTTCCTGGGATTCTCTTCATCGGATTGGATCGGCGCCGCGGCATTCTCTTGGAGCGGCGTGTTCTTGAGGCTGGGGCGCGGGGGCGAGGGCTTTAAGGCCCAATTGACGGCGCTCATCCTCTGCGGGGTTTTAGCCGGAGCTTCATGCTTTCCCATCGTGGGTGCGCGGGACTTATCATTGGAAACCGGCGTCCTAATAGCGCTGGGAATATCATCCATGTTCGCGACGATCTGGCTGGGGACAGGGAACTCGCAGCCAGATCGCGAAACTGCGCGTCTATTGTGGGTTTTCTGCGGGGTCCTGCTATTTACAGCCGGGCTTGCCCTCAGGAAAGGAGCAAGCCCATATTTTCAGAGCGGCATGATATGGCGCTGGAGCGGAGTGCTGGCACTTTGGGCGGCGTTTCGGGTGCGGCGCTTTTCAAGCCGCTATTACTGAAACTTGCTGTTGATGTACCAGAGAAGCCCGCCGATGCCGACGCCGACTCCCCCCAGGAATAACAGCGGCGGAAAGAAGAATATGGCCGCGGCGGTGGCGAGCGCCCCAAGCCCCAAGGCGCCGTAGATGTACATGGAGGGGATGATGCCCTCCTTGGCTCGGCTGGATTTTTTCTTGTCTTTCTCCGCTTTTTTCCCTTGACCGACAGGAGGGATGTTCGCCCGCAAATTCGGAGCCGGGCTCCTCCCCCCTTCCCCTAGGATGTCCAACTCCCAGGCGTCGGCGCGCTCCGAGGCTAGCGCTGCTGCCGGCGCCGGGTCGCCTCCGGTGAAACCCGTTCCGGCCGAGGCCTTGAGGCCTTCCGCCCCGGTGAGCGCTCCGGGGTCTCGCCCGGCCTCCAGGGCCAACTGGTCGAGCGCCGGCGAGGGAGCGGCCGCGGCGGCGTGAAGAGCTCCAACAGAAAGAATCATGATTGCGAAGAAGGCTGTCTTGTTGTTCATGGCAGATAATGCGCTGAGGCCTGCACCGAGGCGATCAGGGGCTCCGGGTAGATTCCAAACAAGAGCACTCCGGCTATGGCCACGGCCAAGCTTCCGTAGAGGTAGGGGCCGACCGAGACGGGCGTCGAGTTGGTTGAGGGCACGAAAAACATGTGGTAGGCGATGCGCATGTAGTAGTAGACGGAGACCACGCTGTTGACAAGACCCAGGGCCGCCAGGCCGTAATGCCCGGTCTCGACCGCGGAGGAAAAGATGTAGAACTTGCCGATAAACCCCGCCATCGGGGGGATCCCGGAAAGGGAGAGAAGGAAGAATGTCATGGCCAAGGCCAAGCCGAATGAGCGCCGGGAGAGGCCGTTGAAGGCTTGAAGGCCATAGGGGTCGTGGCCGGGCTCGGGGCTTGTTTGAGCCACGGCCTGGGTCACGGCGAAGGCGCCCAGGTTCATGGCGATATAAATGAAGGAGTAGAGAAGCACCCCTTCCAACCCCAAGGTGTTTCCAGAGACGATGCCGATCAGGATGTAGCCGGCTTGGGCCACCGAGGAGTAGGCGAGCATCCTTTTGACGTTTTCCTGGAAGAAGGCGGTAAAATTTCCCACGATCATGGTGAGCCCCGCCAGTATCGAAAAGAGCACGGTAAGATCTAGGACCGATATGGGAAGGAGCACGCTGAAGAGGCGGAGCATCGCCCCCAAGGTCGCGATCTTGGGGGCCAGGGACAGGTAGGTCGTGACCGGAGTCGGGGCCCCCTCGTAGGCGTCCGGAACCCAGAAATGCATGGGAGCGATGGAGGCCTTGAAGCCGAAACCAAGGAGTATCAGGAGCATGGAGAGAATGAAAACCGGCCCGTTGGTTTGAGCCAGGCCAATGAGCTTCGTGCCCCCCGTCGCGCCGTAGAAGAGGGAGATGCCGTAGGCCATCACGGCCGAGGAGAAGGCTCCGAAAAGGAAATATTTCATGGCCCCCTCGTTGGATTTGGGATTGCGGCGCTCGAAGCCTGCCAGTATGAAGGAGGAGATGGAGACGAGTTCGAGCGCGATGAAGGTAAGGAGGAGATCCACGGAGGAGACCAGGAACATGAGGCCCGAGCTGGCCAGAAGGAGGAGGCAGACGAAGGTTCCCGAGTGCTGGGGCGGCAAGGCCTCGTACTCCAGCCCCATCAGAATGCAGAACACGGTGATGAGGAGGATCATGATCTTGAAGAATTGGCTGAAGGGGTCCACCGTCCACAGCGTTCCCATCCCCTGGGCATGGGAGGCGTCGGACAGGGTAAATCCCACCACGCAGAGGGCAATGATGGACACCAGCCAGGCGAGATGATACATCAGCCGTCCATGTTTGGGAGCCACGAAGAGCTCCGCGATCAGCAGTCCTAAAGCCATGAGGCTCAGGAGGATTTCCGGATAGATGAGATGCAGGTTGAACATGGGGCCTCAGCGGAAAAGATTGGCCATGTGGATCAAGGTCGTGTCCATGATGTCGAGCGCCCAGCGCGGCCAGACCCCCAGGACGATGGTCAGAGCGGTCAAGGGCAGGATGGAGGTCAGCTCCCGCGCGCTCATGTCCTCAAGCCCCGCCCACTTCTGATTGAAGGGGCCGAGGAAGACCTTCTCCATCATGCGCAGGAAGAAGGCCGCGGTGGCCAGTATTCCCAGCACCGAGACCGCGGTGTAGACCTTCCAGCGCTCGAAGGCTCCGAGAAAGCAGAGAAATTCGCTGACAAAGCCCGCCAGGCCCGGCAGCCCTAGGGAGGCAAAGCAAGCCAGGAACATCAGGCCCGCGAACACCGGGACGCGCACGGCGAGGCCCCCGAAGGCCGAGATGTCGCGGGTGTGGGCGCGGTCGTAGATCACCCCCACCAAAAGGAAGAGCGAGCCAGTGATGATGCCGTGGTTGATCATCTGGAGCACGGCTCCGGAAAATCCGGTGGCAGTCACCCCGGCGATGGCCAAAAGGCAGTAGCCCATGTGGTTGACCGAGGAGTAGGCCACCATCTTCTTCATGTCGGTCTGAGCCATGGCGCAGAGGGCGCCGTAAACGATGTTTATGGCCGCGATCACGATGAGAATGGGCAGGAACCATTGAAAACCCAGGGGGAGCATGGCGTAGGACACCCGCAAGAGGCCGTAAACCCCCATTTTAAGGAGCACGGCCGCCAGGACCACGCTCACGGCCGTGGGCGCCTCCACGTGGGCCAAGGGCAGCCAGGTGTGGAAAGGGAAGGCCGGGACTTTGATGGCGAATCCCAGGTAGAAGCCGATGAATACCAGGATCTGGAACCTCTGGCTCCACAGGGCGTTGGCCTTCATGAGGGCGAGCATGTCGAAGGTGTGCGGGTTGGTGTTGAAGTAGATGGCCAATATGGCCAAGAGCATGAACACCGAGCCGGCCAAGGTGTATAGGAAGAATTTGATGGCCGCGAACTCTTTCTTGGGCCCCCCCCAAATGCCGATGAGAAAGTACATCGGCACCAAGGTGAGCTCCCAGAAAACGTAGAAGAGGACGAGATCCAAGGCCTCGAAGACCCCGATCATCCCCACCTCCAGGACCAGGAACCAGAAGAAGTATTCCTTGATCCTCTCCTTGATCCCAAGCGAGCCCACCAAGGCCAGGAATGTCATGAAGGTGGTGAGAAGCAGGAGCGGGAAGGAAAGGCCGTCAACGCCCATGGCGTAGTTGATGCCGAGGGACGGGATCCACTGCAGCCGCTCCATGAACTGCATCTGCGGCGTGGTCCGGTCGAATAGGAAATAGAGGATGATTGACAGGGCGAGGGACGCTCCCGCCGCGGCTAATGCTGTCGTTTGGATGAGTCTCTCCTTCTCCTTCGGGGTGAAAAGGATGAACAGCGCGCCCAGCAACGGAATGAAAGTGATCAGGCTCAGTAGATTCATATAAGCTCCTCGATAGTCAATCGCACCCCTTCATCGGGATATGATCATGGTGGCAAAAAGGCTCACGGCCACGGCGATGTACATCAAATATTCCTGGACCTGGCCGCGGCTCGACAAGGAGCGCAGGCCCGCTCCGAGGTCCGCGCTTAAGCCCCCGAAGCCGTCCACGGTGCGGTCTATAAAAACCGCGTCGAAGAAATGGCTGATCTCAGAGAGGATTCGTGCGAGCAGTCCCCATCCGTCGATGAAGAACTGGTCGAGCACCTTGGAGTCAAACCAAAATGCGAGTGCCGCGATCTTGTCGGAGAGGGCCACCAGTCTCAAGAAAAGGGCGTCGAAGCCGTAGCGCTGCTCCAGGAGGTTGAAAACCAGGAGGAAGCGCTGCTTGAGGGCCTCCGCGGCCTTGAACTCCGGGTCCCGGTACAGGGCCCAGGCAAGCGCGATGGCACAGAAGACGAGGCCGGTGACCCCCAGCCCGATGAATCTCGCGGCGGGCGCGGCCCCATGCGCGGCTTGCTCATGGGGCATGTCGAAACGGACCAAATCGGCGAAGATGTGGTGGCGCTCTAGGAGATAGCCGGAGACGATGGAGAGTAATGCCAGGAGCATGAGCGGGAAAGTCATGGCCCAGGGGGACTCGTGGGCGTGGTGGTGCTTCTCGTGGTCGCGCTCGGTTCCCAGGAAGGTCAGGAAGATCAGGCGGAACATGTAGAAAGCCGTAAGCGCGGCGGTGAATGCCAGAACCCCGAACATGAAGCGATTGTGCTCGAAAACTTTTTCCAGGATCATGTCCTTGGAGTAATACCCGGCCAGGAAGGGGATGCCGGCGATGGCGCAGGTACCGATGAACATCGTCGTGAAGGTGATCGGCATCTTTTTCGAGAGTCCCCCCATCTGCCGCATGTCGTTGGTATGCACCGAGTGGATGACGGAGCCCGCCCCGAGGAAAAGGAGGGCCTTGAAGAAAGCGTGGGTGGTGAGGTGGAAGAGTCCCGCCGTGTAGCCGCCGCAGCCCAAGGCGCACATCATGAATCCCAGTTGAGAGACGGTCGAGAAGGCGAGCACCCTCTTGATGTCGTAGGCGACTAGCGCCATGGTGGCGGCGAGGAACGCGGTCGTGAGCCCCACCCACGCCGCGGCCTCCATGGCGACGGGGCTCGCCGCGTAAATGAAATAGCACTTGGCCACGAGGTAAATGCCGGCCGCGACCATGGTCGCGGCGTGGATGAGGGCGGAAACCGGGGTCGGACCCTCCATGGCGTCGGGAAGCCAGATGAATAGCGGCCATTGCGCGGATTTGCCCACGGCCCCGCAGAGAAGCCCCAGGCCGATCAAGGTGGCGGCTGTCGAGTCCATGTAGCCGCGCGAGACGAATTCCTGGATTTGGGTGATTTGGAAGGAGCCCACTCTCACGAAGATGAAAAGGAGGGCTAGGTAGAGCCCCATGTCTCCGAGCTTGGTCGTGATGAAAGCTTTTTTCGAGGCGTAGGCCGGGGCGGGCTTCTCGAACCAGAAGCCGATCAGGAGGTAGGAGGAGACGCCCACCAGCTCCCAGCAGGAGAAAGTGACCAGGAGGTTGCTCGAGACGACGAGGCCCAGCATGGAGGCGGTGAAGAAGGAGAGGAACGCGTAATAGCGCTTGAAGCGCGGATCGCCGTGCATGTAGCCCAGGGAGTAGAGTTGGACGAGGAAGCTCACCAAGGTCACCACCACGAGCATTACGGCCGCCGGCCCATCGATGAGGACGCCGATCGGCATGTCGTAGGAGAAGGCCTTTCCTCCCATGTCCGCGGGCATGGCGAACCAATTCCAATTGGCCTGGTAGGGCAGATGGCGGGATCCGGCGAGGACCTGGGCGAATATGCCGATGGACTGGGCCAGGCAGAAGCCCATGGCGCCGAGGCCGAGGTAGGGCATCTTGGAATGAGGCCCCTCCTTGCCGAAGAACAGGATGATGGGCGCGGCCAGAAGAGGAATAAGAGGGATTAAATAGACGTGCTCGAGCATTGGCTATCCTTTGAGGAGGTTGAAGTCCTCGACGTAGACGGTGTCGGTGTTTCGGTAAATGGCCAGGACCAAGGCCAGACCCGCCACGAGCTCGGCGGCCGCGATGGTGATGATGAAGAGGGCCAGGGCCTGGCCGACCACTCCCTGCGGGTGGAGGAAGCGGTTGAAGGCGGCGAGGTTGATGTTGGCGGCGTTGAACATGAGCTCGATGGACATGAGTATCCCCAGGATATTCCGCCTGGTGAGCGCCCCGAAGACGCCGATGAGGAATAGGAGCGATCCGAGGAAAAGGTAATGGGCTAGGCTCATGGGTTGGTGGAGCTGCTCTGGGAACGTTCGCTTCGGGAGAAGTAGACCGCCCCGAGCAGTGATGCCATCAGGATGAGGGAGATCAGTTCGAAAGGCAGAGCGTAGTCGCTCATTAGGAGCCTTCCCAAAAGCCTGGTCCCGGGGACTGGGGCGCTGTGGGCGCGGCTCTCGGAAAAAAGCCCGATGACGCGCCAAAGTCCGGAGAAAGTGATGCCGCAAATGAGGAGGCCCGCCAGCCACTGGTTGTTGACTTGCCTTAAGTGCAGGTCGTAGGTCCGCCCCAAAAGCATGACCACGAACATGATGAGGACCGCGATGCCGCTGACGTAGATCAGGACCTGTCCGGCGAAGAGGAAGTCAGCGCCCAGGAGCGCGAACACCCCCGCCACGGCGGCGAGCGCAAGCCCCAGCATCAGGGCCGAGTGCACGCTGTTTTTCATCGTCACGACTCCCAGAGCCGAAAGGACGGCGACGGCGGCGAGGGAGTAGAAAACAAGTTGCTCTATCATGGCTATCCTAGGTGTCGCGGCGGCACGCTGTGGATGGGGACTTGGCCCTCGGGGTCCTTGAAGGCTTTTTCCTTCCTGTCGAAGTATTTTCCGATGATGGGGAATCCCGCCTTCCAACAGCGCACCATCTCGTCGCGCTTATTGAAGACGAGCTCGTAGTCCAAGGCGTGCCAGACGGATTTCGGCTTCGTGGGGCAGGATTCCTCGCACAGGCGGCAGAAATTGCATTTGCCGAAGTCGATGGAATACCAATCGACCTTGGCGATCTTCTTCTTGGTCTCCGGGTTGGTCGCGTTCTCGAGGGCGATGCAGTTGGAGGGACAGGCCTTGACGCAGAGGTTGCAGGAGATGCAGGTCTCGGGATCGAATAGGAGCACTCCGCGGAACTTCTCGAAGGGCACGAGCTTCTCATCGGGATAATGCACGGTGACGGAGGGCTTGAACAGGTAGCGCAGAGTCACGAGAAGCCCCTGGGTTATGGCCCAGGCCCCGCTGAAGACATCCTTGAAGTAGCCGATCATAGCAGCAGATAGGCTCCGGCCAGGGCGATGTTGGCGAAGGACCAAGGCAGGAGGAATTTCCAATTGAAATCCATCAATTGATCGGCCCTCAAGCGCGGGAAGGTCCATCGTGTCCATAGGAAGATGAACATCATGAGCAGGGCCTTGGCCAGCATCCAGATCCAGCTCGGGATGAAGCCGAGCTGGGCAAGGGGAGGTGCTCCTCCCCCCAGGAAGAAGGTCGCCAAAAGGAAGGATGCCAGGAGCACGTAGCCATACTCGGCCAGGAAGAAAATGGACCATTTCATCCCCGAGTATTCGGTGTGAAATCCCGAGACGAGCTCCGACTCGGCCTCGGGAATGTCGAAGGGCGTACGGTTGGTCTCGGCCACGGATGCGATAAGGAATATGAGGAAAGCGATCTGCCCGACCACGGGATAGAACAGGAACCAGCGGGGCACGAGCCCGTGCCAGTAGCCGGCCTGAGCGAGGGCGATGGCCTCCAGGTTGAGCGAGCCCGCCAACATCAGCACCGGAACCACGGAGAAGGCGCGCGGCAGCTCGTAGCTCACGATCTGGGCCGCCGCCCGCAGGCCTCCGAGCAGGGAATACTTGTTTCCCGACGCCCAGCCCGCCATCACGATGCCGATCACAGAAATGCCCGCGAAAGCGAAGACGTAGAGGACTCCGATGTCGATGTTGGCGGCAGAGAGCTGCGTGCCGAAGGAAACCGGGGCGAAGGCCACGACCACTGGTGCTACCACGATGCCCGGGGCCAGGGCGTGCACCCACTTGTCGGCGGCGTCCGGGGTGATGTCTTCCTTTAGTAAGAGCTTGATCCCATCGAAAATGGTTTGGGCCCAGCCGTGGAAGCCTCCGGAGTAGGTCGGGCCCACCCGGGATTGGATGTGGGCCGAGATCTTTCGCTCCCACCAGATGGCCCAAAGGCCGTTGATTAGTATGACGTGCAGTACGATCAGGGCTTTAAGAAGAATCCAAGCGCCCTCGGCGGTGTTCTGGGGCCAACCCTGGGAAGCGACGAATGCCCCAATTAGGGCGTATATTTTATCTCCCCATCGAGACAGCTCTCCCACGGCGGCGCCAGTAAGCAGAACGCCGCCGATGATCGCGGCCAGCATCAGCGCGCCGCGTCGGTAATTCGGGCTCGCCCAGGGGTTGGCCCAAAGCTCGGTCGGCCAGTAGCGGGTCGTGGTCAAGAGTTTGCCGGCGGAATGGTTCAAGACGGGCGTGGGCATGGCGATTTTGGGCGCCGGAGCGGGCTTGGCCGCCGCGGGGGCGGGGGATGGCTTGGGGGCCGGAGGCGTCGGGGTCGCTTCGGTCATTTCAGCGGTCCACCTCCCCGAGGACAATGTCTATCGAGCCCAAAATCGCGATGACATCGGAGACCTTGTTTCCCACCAGTATCTTCTCCAAAATGGCGAGATTCATGAAGGAAGGAGCCCTCACGTGTATGCGGTAGGGGCTGGCCTGGCCGTCCGACACCAGGTAAATCCCCAGGTCTCCGCGCGAGCCCTCCACGTGGGCGTAGGCCTCGCCGGGAGCGGGTTTGGGGATTTTGGCGACCCCCGTTGCCATGGTCTCGCCCGGGGGCAGGGCTTTCAAGGCTTGCTCGCAGATGCGCAGCGACTCACGCATTTCCAGGATGCGGCAGAAGTAGCGGTCCCAGCAGGAGCCCTCCTTGCCCAGCGGCACCTGGAAATCGAATTCCTCGTAGCTGGAGTAGGGATCGGATTTGCGCACGTCGTAAAGTATGCCCGAACCCCTAAGGTTCGGGCCGGAGAGCGCCCAATTGACGGCTTCCTGGGGCGAGATTTTCCCTACTTCCTTGGTTCTTGCCAGGAAAATAGGATTGAAGCTGAGCAAAGTGTCGTACTCGTCCAGCCGCGGCTTGAAGTACCCTAGAAATTCCTTGGTCTTGGCGGTCCACTCCTCGGAGACGTCCGCCATGACCCCGCCCAAGCGAATGTAGTTGTAGGTGAGCCTGGCCCCGCAGCACATCTCGAAGAGATCGAGCACCATCTCCCTCTCGCGGAAGGCGTAGAGAAACGGGGTGAAGGCGCCGATGTCTATGCCGTAGGTCCCGAAGAATAGGAGGTGGCTGGCGATCCTGTTCAACTCGCACATGAGCACGCGCAAATAGTTGGCCCGCGGCGGTATCTTGAGGCCCATGAGTTTTTCCGCGGCCAGGCAGAAGACCAGATTGTTGGGCATGGCCGAGACATAGTCCCAGCGGTCGGTGAGCACCACGCAGTGATGGTAGCCGCGCACCTCGGCCAACTTCTCGGTCCCGCGGTGAAGGTACCCTATGTCCGGAACGGCCTTGGTGATGAGCTCCCCCTCGATGGTGAGGCCCACGCGAAGGACGCCGTGGGTCGAGGGGTGCTGGGGACCCAGATTGACGAAAAGGGAGTCCGACTTGAGCTCCTTTGGCCGTTCTTCAGTCTTCATCGTACTTGTCCTTGACGTGGACGTAATCCTTGCGCAGGGGATGTCCCTGGATGAAATCGGGGGTCAGTATCTTGACGAGGTTCGGGTGCCCCTCGAATCGGACTCCCATGAGGTCGAAAGTCTCGCGCTCCTGCCAATCCGCGGCCTGGAAGAGGCCCGCCAAGCTCGGGACATCGGGGTTGTCGCGGGGAATTTCCAGGCGCAGGAACACCCAGGCCTTCTCCTTGAGATTGGCCAAGGTCCAGAGCATATCGAAGGTCGGGCGGTAGCCGACGTTGGGAGTGGCACCGGGGAAATTTTGGGGCACCGCCCCCTCCGGCAGGAAAACGTTGGGATTGGGATTGGCGATGTAGCCCTTGGGGTTCACCGGCCCCAGCCAATCCACGGTGGTGATCATCTCGAGATAATCGAATCCAAGACTCTCCTTGAGGAGGGAGACGGTTGGAATCAATTCCTCCGGGGATTTGAGGCGGAGGGTGATGTAGTCCCTCACAGGGATTTGAGCCCTTTCCAGATTCGGCATCTTAGCGCAGACGGCGGCGAGCAGCTCTTCCCGCGTCATGCAGCGCTTGCGCCGGGAGCAGCGGCTATATCACGGCTGCCCTTCTCCTGCTGGAGGGAGGCGCCCCCTCCTTGGGAGAGCTTCATTTTGGCTATTTTTTCCTGGAGCTTGACCACGGCGAACTGGAGGGCCTCCGGACGGGGTGGGCAGCCCGCGATGTAGACGTCCACGGGAACGATGCGGTCCACGCCCTTGAGCACGGAATAAGAGTCGTAGTAGGGCCCGCCGCAGTTGGCGCAGGAGCCCATGGAGATGATGAAGCGCGGCTCCGGCATCTGATGGTAGATTTGGAGGATGGGCTCGGCCATTTTCTTGACCACGGTGCCGGCCACGATCATGACGTCGGCTTGACGGGGGCTGGCGCGGGGAATGACCCCGAAGCGGTCGAAGTCGAAGCGAGAGGCGTAGGAGCCCATCATTTCTATGGCGCAGCAGGCCAGGCCGAAGGTCATGGGCCAAAGGGAGCTTTTGCGGCTCAAATCGATGACGTAGTCCGCAGTGGTGAGCAGCAGCTCGCCCCCCGGCAGGCCTTTGGTCATTCCCGGCAATTTCTCAATGATGATGCCCACGGGTCACTCCCAGACAAGGGCCCCTTTGGCCCAGGCGTAGCCCAGGCCCAGGAAGAGTATGGCTAAAAACACCGCCATCTCCGCTATGGCCAGAGGGCCGATCTCCTTGGCGGTCACGGCCCAAGGGTAGACGTAGAGGGTCTCGACATCGAATATGACGAAGAGGAGGGCGAACAGGTAAAAGCGGATGTTGAGCCTGGCCTCGGTGGTGCCCACGGCCTCCATGCCGCACTCGTAGGTGCTGGTCTTTCGCGCGTAGCTCACACTCGGGCGCAGGAGCTTGGCAGCGATCAAGGTCGCCGCGGCGAAGGCCACGGCCAAGAGCACGAAAACGTACACCGCGGCGTAGGCGCTCATCATGGCGCGAGCTCCCGCTTTTTCTGGACCAGGACCTTGAAGACCTCCCCCATTCCCTCGGGATGGAGCAGGGTCTTGATCTTTGCCCGGGATTTATATTGCGAGGAAGAGGCTGACTCTTCCAAGGAATCCGGGAGCCAACGCTCGATGCCTCCCTCCACCAGGAAGCGGCCCAAGGTGGAGTAGCACTCGAGCTCGAGCCCGAGCTTGCCCCCCTCCAGGATCAAGGCCTCGAAGTCCACGGAGGCCGTGATGTCCTTTTCCCCGGGGCGCTCGGCCACTTTGGCGTCGGTGTGATGCCTGAAGAAGGCGCGCGGGGGGTTCGGGGTGCCGGTGAAGCGCTTTCCGTAGTCGATGGTCAGAAGATAGCCGGCCTTGAGTTTGGCCGAGACGGTCTTGAGCCAGCGATGGGCCTCGAGGTTGACGGCGTGACGCTCCCCCTCCTGCAAATTGTCCGTCATGCTTTGAGCGTGGGCCTTGAGCTCGGGGCTTGATAGGCCGGCAAGGGCGGTGCTGCCATTGGCTTCCACGTAGACCTCGTGAATTTCCCCCTCCCGCTTCTCGAGGAGATGGACCGGGAAGGCGTCCACGAGCTCATTGGAGAAGAATACCCCGCTGCAGGGCAGGATGTCCTCGAGCCTGCTGTAACCCAGTATATGCTCGTGGGAGGCTGAAAGCGCCAAGACGCTCTCCAGGAGTTTCTCCCTTGCGCGCTCTACTAGGATGTAGCGCAACTGGGGCGCGAGGTTGGGGTGCCTTTCCTTGAGATTTTTCAGGATATCTCTCGAGAGAGATACACTGCTTGAGCCCATCTCCACCAAAGAGTAAGGCCCCGGGACTCCATCCTCTTTTAAGGAGACAAGTCTACGGACAAGCTCCTGGCTCAGCACCCCCGCGAAAGCGGGGTGCAACTCGGGAGCGGTATAGAAATCCTGCCTGGGGATTCGGCGCTCGTAATAGCCGCGCTCCGGATCATAAAGCGCGGCCTCCATGTAGTCCCTGAACGTCTGCATCAGCGAAATGTTTTTTCTTGTCTAAAGGTCTTCCAGGCCGAGGGTCTTCTTCTTTCCGTCCGCCTTCACTTTCTCGATGGAGGCCTGCACGATGGAGTTGATCTTGCTGGAAAGCCCGTCTATGTAGTCCCCGCCGGTCCGAAAACCGGCCTCTTTGACCATTTTCTTAATTTTGCTCACCACCACGAAAGTTTCGGCCATGAATCCCCCTTGGATGCGCGATAAGAACCGCTTCTACTATAACTTTTTGCAACTAAAGCGTCAAACTTGGCGCCGGGAGGACTCGGCCCGAGCGCAGCGCGCTTCCGCGCGCTGCAACGGCCGCGCTCAGCCTTGCCTAATATCGGTTCGAGTCCTACAAAAGCAAAAACCTGGCGCCGGGAGGACTCGAACCTCCGACCTAACGCTTATGAAACGTCCGCTCTACCTCTGAGCTACGGCGCCGAGATTTGAATTATAGCAAAAACGGGCGGTAGACCAGAGGGCCGCGTCCCGTTTGATGGAGAAAAAGCAAAAAGCGTAACCTTTGGTTGAGGAAATCAAAAGAGGCCAGCTTGAACTGGCCCACCAAGGAGGTTACGCTCAAATGAAGAATAGCAAAGAGGTGGTCACCCAGGGAAATG